>PNOQ01000012.1 GCA_013824915.1 Nanoarchaeum sp.
TAAACCATTAGTAACATCTATTCTTGAAGAACTAGATTTTTTTGAATCACCGCGCCGAGAAGGCCTAAACATAGTGTATTATAGGGAAGGTTCAGAATTTAGAGTTCGTTTTACAACTATATATACTAGAGATCATAAAAATCAAGAACAAAAAAAATCACATTCTATATTAGAAATTATAGCAGATAATAATGGGGCCGCATTAACTGCCTATACTGATTTCTTAGAAAAAATGAAAGAACGTGGAGCAGGCGTTGATATTGAGACTAGAATAGATATAATCAATTCTATTTAGAAACCTTTATAAATAAAGTATTTTCCTCAACTAAATCATGTATAATCACGTTAAAGAGAGTTTCAAGAACCCAAACAAAGAATTAATGAGAGAACGTTTAATCGCTTGGAGACAAGAAGCTTCTGTTCAAAAAATTGAGAAACCTACAAATTTAGCTTCAGCTAGACGTTTAGGTTACAAAGCAAAACAAGGTGTCATAGTCGTTAGAGTCAAACTACCAAGAGGTGGAAGAATGCGTCCACAAATAAGAAAAGGTAGAAGAACTAAACATATGAGACGTTTCAAGATTCTAGACAAGAATTATAGAGCAGTAGCAGAAGAGAGAGCTGCAAAGAAATTCAAAAATTTAGAAGTATTAAATTCATACAAGATAGCAAAAGATGGTAAGCATTATTGGTTCGAAGTCATTATGGTAGATCCACATAGCACCGTTGTATTATCTGATAAAAACCTTAATTGGATTGCAACTAAAAAAGGTAGAGCTTATCGTGGTTTAACATCAGCTGGTAGAAAATCTCGTGGTTTAAGAGCTAAGGGAAAGGGCGCAGAGAAAATAAGACCTAGCAGAAGATTAAACATTAAGAGAAGACTAAGAAACGATAATATAGGTTAATTCTCACATCTTTAAAGAGCTATAAATTATAACAAACATAATCATAACAATAGCTCCAAGAACAAAGAACATTAAAGGTAAGGCCCACATTGGCATCTCGTTTTTCATAATCAAAAACATTATAAACTAAATTAATAAACTTTTCTCTATGCTAACTAAGAAACAAATTGAAGAATTTCGTGCTTATTTAAAAAAAGCAGAAAATCCACTATTTTTCTTTGATGATGACCCAGATGGTTTATGTTCTTACTTAATCTTGAAGAAATATATTGGCAAAGGTAAAGGTGTAGTACTAAAAACCAAGCCAACCTTATCAGTAGATTTTTACAGAAAGATAGAAGAATATTGCCCAGATTATGTTTTTATTTTAGATATTGCACTAGTTGAACAAGAATTTTTAGAAAAAATAAATGTTCCAGTAATCTGGCTAGATCATCATCAACCCCAAGAAATGAAAGGGGTTCACTATTACAATCCTATGATGAACAAACCTAAAGATAATAGACCTACAACTTATTATGCAAACGAAATAGCAGAAAATCAATTTTTATGGTTAGCAACTTTAGGTACAATCTCTGATTGGTATTATCCAAAATTCGCAAAAGAATTTTCAAAGTTATACCCTAACATATTACCAAAAAATATCAAAAAAGCCAACCAAGCCATATTCGATTCCAGACTTGGTGATTTAATTATGACTTTTGCATTTTTACTCAAAGGAATGACATCTAAAGTTCATAGAATGGCATCTTTATTATTAAAAATAGATGACCCTAATGAATTACTGGAAAATATTACTCCTAGAGCTAAATTCATAAATAAAGAAGTTGTAAAACTAAAAAAAGAATATGTATATATGTTAAAACAAGTTGAATCTCAAAAACCGGGAAAAGAAAAATTATTCATAGTTTATTTACCAATAAGCAAAAATTCATTTACAAGTCAACTTTCAAACTTAATGATTTACAGATACCCTAAAAAAGTAATAATGGTTATTAGACAAAAAGACGATATTATGGTTATGAGCGCTCGTAGCGCAAAACAAAAAATAGAAAAAATATTCAGAGAGTCTTTAGAAGGTTTAGACGGAATTGGTGGCGGTCATGATTTAGCTTGTGGTGGAACAGTAGCTAAAGACCAGTTTAATACATTCTTAGAAAGATTTAAGGAAAAACTTAAATAGAATTTAATCAAAATACTTTCATGATAAAAAGAGTGATTTTAATCTTATTATTATTTATTCCATTAGCTTTAGCTGAAAATATAGAAAACTACAATGACTTAACTAGTATAATTTTAGATTACAGCTCACAAGGCGAAGTAAACTTACAAGGCTCAGCATTAGATAATTTTAAAGCAACACTATATTTATTCCCACAAGAATCATCTAGACAAGAAGTTTTATCTCTAACAACTAATCCCGAATCAGAAATAGACTCACAGATAGTATTTACATGGTTAGAATTCCAGCCAAAATTACAATATGGATTAAATTCGGAAATAAAAACAAAAAACATACTTTATCCAGTAAAACACGTTTCTTTTCCAATAAAAAATTTACCACAAGAATATGAACAATATTTACAGCCTGGTGAAGTCATAGATATTAATGCAGACATAGTTGACAAAGCCTCAGAAATTATTGGTGGTGAAACCGATATGTACACAGCTGTATTCAAACTTGCAGATTGGGTTAGTAAAGATGTAAAATATGATTTAAACACAGTAACTGCATCTGCAGCTAAAAAATCATCATGGGTTTTAGAAAATAATGAAGGTGTTTGTGATGAAATTACATCATTATTTATTTCATTCTGTCGTTCTGTAGGTATTCCAGCAAGATTTGTTTCTGGTGTTGCATATTCTAATCTTAATTATGGCTTTGAAAATCATGGATGGGCAGAAGTTTATTTCCCAGACCAAGGTTGGGTCCCATATGACGTAACATTCAAACAATTTGGTTGGATTGATCCAGGTCATGTAGAACTAGACAAATCATTAGATGCAGGTTCAAACTCAGTAAAATACAATTGGCGTTCAACTAACACAGAAATTGTATCAACAGATTTTGAAAATACTGTACAAGTTATTTCACAAGGTGAAAAAGTTTCTAAACCATTCAATTTAGAAATAGAATCATTATACGATAATGTTGGCCCTGGAAGTTATGTTCCAATAAAAGTTACAGTAGAAAATTCTTATGATAAATATTTATCAAATACATTATCAATAATAAAGGCCCCATCAAAATTAGAAGACAATATAAAACCAATTTTATTAAAACCATCTCAAACAAAATCTACTTTCTTCTTAGTTCAAATACCTACAGATTTGCAATCTAATTATGTTTATACTGCAATAGTAGAAGTTAAAGATTTATTCGGCGAAACAGCCGATACAACAATAGAATTTTCTCCAGGATATAAAATAATAACTGAAGAAAAAGCATTAGAATTAATAAATGAATTAGAAGAAAAAGAAGAAAAACAATATTCAGAAGAACTTTCTTTAACTTGTAATCCAAATAAAAAGTATTATTACGAATTTGAAAATATAACTATAAATTGTGATTTAAGAAATTTAGGAAATGTTTTACTAAAAGATGTTGAAGTATGTTTAGAAAATAATTGTAAAACAATAGATGCTAAGATAGGAATCGCAGAAAAATTAATATTTGAAAATGTTCCAAGATATGATATAATAAATGTTACCGCAAAAAAAGATAATATTGATTTACTTTCAGAAATTTCTTTAGAACTTTTAACCGAGCCAGATGTTTCAATAACAAACCCAGACCTTCCTCAAGAGTTATATTATGATCAAGATTTTAACTTATCTTTTGTCTTAAGTTCTGATGCAATTGTCAAAGATGTTAAATTAAAAATAAAAGGTCTAAAAACAATTGATATAAATAAATCTAACACAGCAGAAGACATAATAATAAACACAAATTCAAAAAATTTCCCAAATAACAAATTAGATATAACTCTAGAATACAAAGATGAATACGACAGAGAATTTAAGTTTAAAAAACAATTTGATTTGAATATTCAAAACATTCCATGGTACGCGCAAATACTCGGATTATTTCAATTTATTCTTTAAATAAACTTGCAAGTAGTAACAAACAGGAAGGTTTATAAATGTTTTACAATCATTAAATCTATGAATTATAGCCAAAACGAGGCAAGGAAAAATAAAAATGTTCTACTTTTTTGGAACTGGGAGCTTAAAAGCCAATTGGGATCTTTTGCTTTTGTTAGCAGGAGAAAATGAAGAAACTTTTCCTAGAAGCAATCATGCTTTAGGATTATTTAATCATAACAATATCGGTAATATCTTAGTTTCTGGTTCTGTCGGTGGGCTTTCTCAAGAAAAACCAAATCCCTATGATGGGCCACATATTAGAATAGCAAACTATCTTAATCTAAACGGCATTCCAGCAGACAAAATATTCACCGATTACAGGCCTGTAGATACGTTTGGTAATTTTGTTTTTTCATATCACCAACCATTAAACAATAATCCAAATCCTGGTGAATTATCTACATTAATATTGACTGAAACGGGGCATTCTAAACGAACAATGCAATGTGCTTCTAGAGTGATACCCGAAGATTGCAATCATAGATTTAATTTTTCAGATGGAGATTACAAACCACAACTAACTACAGTAAATGGCCTAGCAACATATTTATGGCATCGTGGTTTAATGAGATCTACAGAATATATCAAATCAAATTCTCAGCGAGCTTATGATTTTTTAAGAGTGGAGCACCCCTTTTATCAGCCTGGTTGGTTTGAAGCACCAGTAGAAGTACGAAGAAAAGAAGTGTTAAGAAAAACTTTAGAATGGAACGGATTAAGTTGTTTATCTGGTCCACTTGAAAAATTACTTTAGATCAGAAAGTTATTAATACCTCTAATTAATCTTAATAATTATGAACAAGAAAACAATTTTTTTAATTATTCTAATTTTAATAGGAGTCTATTTCTTAGGAAAAGGTATCACTGGATTTATAGTTAGTGAAAGTTGTTGTTTTCCCCCAAATTGTTTAGAAGAAAACTTATGTAAGAATATAGATTATTGGGCAGACACAAAATATATTTCTACTTTAATAGGGCTTATAATTTTTATTTCAGTCGTTTTTGTTAAGATGTTTTCAAAGAAATAATTTTAATAACTCTTCGCAAAATAAGTCACATACTCAGCTTTATTACCACAAGCAAAACATTTTCCTTCTACGTTTAAATTAAACTCACTATTCAAACTTTTAGCGCCAGTTTTATCGTTTATACTTTCTTCACAATTAACACTACCGCACCAATTAACTTTACCGATACATCCAGAATTAACAATTTTCTTTAATTCACTAACCTCTTGAGCTTCTTGAATAGATTCATCTAAAAATTTCTTAGCTTTCAAAAACAAACTATCTTGTATCTCTTTCAATATTTTTGGAACTTCGATAGCAACATCTTTTATTTTAACATTAATTTTTTCGTTATTATCTCTTCTTACAAGAACTACTTGTTTTTTCTCCAAATCTTTAGGCCCAATTTCTAATCTCAAAGGAATTCCCTTCATTTCCCATTCATTAAATTTCCAGCCTGCGCTATAATCTTCTCTATCATCTAACAAAGGATTATATTTTTTCAATTTTTTAACAAGTGAACTAGCAACTTTTATTATATTTTTCTTATCCTTAGTAAATAGTATTGGAACAACGACTAGTTTATTTAAAGCAACATTAGGTGGTAAAATTATACCTTTATCATCTCCATGCATAGCTAACATTATTCCTATACTCCTTGTTGAGAATCCCCATGAATTTTGCCAAACATAATCTTTCTTCTCAGAAATATCTAAAAAGTTTATATCAAAAGCTTTTGAAAAGTTCTGTCCAAGATGATGAGAAGTAGCTCCTTGTATAGCTTTTCCATTAGGTAATAAAGTTTCAACACTTAAAGAATAATCTGCACCAGCAAACTTTTCATTCTTAGATTTCATTCCTTTTAGAACTGGAACTGCTAATAGTTTTTCATAAGTGTCAGCATAAAAATCTAAAATTTTCAAAGCTTCTTTATCCGCTTCTTTTTTTGTAGCAAAAGCACTATGCCCCTCTTGCCATAAAAATTCTCTTGTTCTCAAAAATGGAACAGGATGTTTAAATTCCCATCTAATCACATTACACCATTGATTATATCTTAAAGGTAAATCTTTCCAACTTCTAATCCATTTAGCGTAAGAATTATACATTATAGTCTCAGAAGTAGGCCTTATTGCCAATCTTTCATTTAACTTACTATCACCTGCATGAGTAACCCAAGCTACTTCAGGAGTAAAACCTTTTACATGATCTGCCTCTTTTTTGAATAAATGTTCAGGAATTAATAATGGAAAATAAGTATTTTTTACTCCATCTTTCTTAAATTTATTATCTAAATAACTCTGTATATTTTCCCAGATAGAGTAAGAACCTGGCTTAAATATTAAACAACCAGAAACATCACTATAATCAACTAAATCAGCTTTCTGTATAACTTGTACATACCAATCAGAAAAATTCTCAGCTTTCTTTGCATTAACCCCTTTAGTTTCCATATTCACTATAACTCTTATTAAGAACTTTTAAATGTTTTTATTTTAAACACAACCTTTTAATAGACTAATTAATGCATTTTTATCATGGGACCAACATTTTATCTTTCTGATTTACTTAAACTATCTGAAGAATATAAAGGTAAGGTTACACCAACAAATATAAGAAATATACTTATTTATTTAAAACTAGATAGTTTAGAACAATCAAGGGAAGCAATAAATTTATACCTATCAGATGAATCAACTAGGATAACAATTGATAATTTTGTAGCACAACACCCCCAAAAAGATATATGACAAGCTTTTTTAACCCATAAAAATCGTTATTCTCAAGGGATCTATAGCTTAACTTGGATAGAGCACTCGGCTACGGACCGAGCGATTGGGGTTCAAATCCCCATAGGTCCATTATAAAAAAAGAAAAAAATTAATCAGTTTTACAATTATCTATCACATTTTGCAGTGCTTTTTCCCAATTTTTTCTATCTTTATCTTCAAAATAACCACTGCCGGAATCGATAAACGGTATTTGATTAGTTATTGCATATGTGCAAACTGGTTGTGCCTTGTGCCCATGATGATATGTTGCACTACAAAACACTAACGGTACCCTCTTTGCTTTTGCGTCTTCTGCTACCAAAGTTCCTAACGGTGCTTGAGCTTCTCCATTAGTCCATTTTTCTATTGCATTATATTGAAAAAACTCTTGCATGGCCCCTTGTTCATATGGAGTTGGGTTTCGTTTATAATCTATTTCTACTCCTCTCCAAAATAAATCATAATTTCTTGGCTCTTCAAAGTACCTTGAAGGCAGTACTTCTTTGCATCTCTGAATTGTTTCCGGACTTGAGACCTTACCTTCAGATTCTGGAATGAATACGTCACTAACTATACCATCAAATTCTCTCGAAGCAATTAGTTCTCTTGCAGTTGTGTAGTTTGTTGCATAAGCTACATTTATTTCCTGTCCTTTTTCTTTTAATCTAGCTACTTCTGTTTTTACATCTTCTAAGTGTTTTGGCGTATCTTCAACAATCAAAATTTCTAGTTTTCTCATTTTTAATTATCCTGCCACTTTAAAGTCCGTGACGGTGACTTATTATAACTTATACGTAGTAAACTACTTATATTAAACTTCCTTTCAATTTTTAGTCAAAAATGATAAAATTTATATACAAAAGATAATTAATGCTAAATAATGGTAGAAATAACTAAACTAAAATTAGACAAGACAGATAAGAAGATTTTAACAGAACTAGACAAAAACTGCAGAATTCCTACAACCAAACTAGCTAAGTTAGTAAATAAATCAAGGCAAACAGTGGAATATAGAATTTCTCAATTAATAGAAAAAGGAATTATACTAAGTTTTAACACATCGTTCAATCCACATAAAATGGGTTATAAAATATATAAAATTTATTTAAAATTAAGAAACATACCAGAAGAAAAAACTAAATTATTCAAATATCTAAAATCTTCAGGTATAGTTTACTGGATGGGAGAATGTTCTGGTTCGTGGGATTTAATTTTTGGTGTTTTTGCAAAAGATGATTATAAATTCTTTGAACTAAAAAATGAATTAATATCAAAATTTAATAAAATAATAGTCAAGGAAGAAGGACAAATATTACTAGATGTAAAACAATTTCCAAAAATGTATTTTACAAATGAAATAATAAAACCTGTAATGTTTGCAGGAAAAGTAGAGAACAATGAGTTAGAAGAATTAGATTATTCTATTCTTGGTGAAATTGTAAACAATGCAAGAATACATATAAATGAACTAGCAAAGAAAGTTAATTCAACACCCATAATATGTAAAAATAGATTAAAAAATTTAGAACAAAAAGGAATTATAATACAATACAGAATAAGTATAGACTTAAATAAGTTAGGCTTAGATTTATACAAAGCAATAATAACTTTAGATAGTTATACAAAAGAAGATGAAATAAAATTACAAGAATATTTATCAAGAATTCCAAATATTCATTATTTTATCAGAAATTTATTTCAAATAGAACCAGAATTAGTAGTTAGTAGTTATCAAGAATATTATGAACTAATTGAAAATTTTAAAAAAGAATTTCCATATGTGATAAGAACTGTAGACTCAGTTTTAATGATAACTGATGAATGGACACCAGGATTCAAAAATTTAATAAAAAAAGAAAAAAATTAAGCAAATGCTTTTTTAACTTCTTTGTTCAAATAAAAGTACAAACCTATAGCTAAATCTACAAGTATATTGAACCAATTTGAAACTATATTGGTTAGCCCAGTTAAAATTCCAAGCACACAAAATACCATTACTACTATTCTAGCCCAGTTTCTTCCATGCCATAAACCTCTTGCTACAAAGAAGTCAACCACACTCAATACAATTAATAATATTCCTATCAAAACAAAAACACCAGCACCAAGTGCAGCAATCTCAGGCATTTGTTCCAATATTAAATCTATAATTCCTGCTCCGGCAATAAATAATATACCAAATATTAATCCTAAAGCCGCACCAATATAATATAACACAGAAATTACTTTAACTAATGTAGGCATTTTTTTATCTTTCTTTTTTACCATAAATCCACCCCCATTATGAAATTCTTGAAATTCAACTATAAAAAGTTTTCCGATTATTTTATAAGTTTGCAGAAATTATTTATTTTAAGGCCCTATAGCTTAACTTGGATAGAGTCACCGGTTTCGGCCCGGTAGATCTGGGTTCAAATCCCAGTAGGGTCATAAAAACATTTAAATATATAAACATAAGGACAATATTATGAAGTCAATAGTTTTCATATTAATTTTTAGTTTAATTTTCATTTCTGCATGTGAATTCATGATTGATGAAGAGATAATGGCCGCAGTAAAAAAAGGCGATATCTCAATGTGTGATGAACTTGATACTTCTAAAAATGCTAACAGAATAAATGATTGTTATGCACAGGTTGCTGCAAAAACAGGGGAAGAAGACATTTGTCCAAAGATTAATGATGGTTATTATCAAGCTCAATGTTATGAAAAGGTCGCAATAAAAAATAAAAATATAGAGCTTTGTTCTAAGGTAACAGCAGAATATAATCAAAGAAACTGTTATACTCAAATTGCAATAAGCAAAAAAGACAGTTCTATATGTAAACAAATAAAAGAAACTTTCTTCCAAGATGATTGTTACATAGAATATGCAAAAGGCACAGGAGAAGTAAATGATTGTTATGCTTTAATGACTGAAAGTACTAAACAAGATGAATGTTTCTTATGGTTCGCAGAAGAAAAGAAATCAGAGAAAATATGCGAAAAAATAGGAAGTGTCTCTATCAAAGATGATTGTTATCAAAAAGTTGGCATAGCTATACAAGGAAATCTTTTATGTGCAAAAATAGAATCACAAACAAAAAGAGATAATTGCTATTTTGAAGTTGCTAGCAAAATGGGCAGTGTAGATGTATGTAATAAAATAGATTCTAAAACCCAATTATGGATAACATGTATAAAACAAGTCGCAATAACACAAAATAATAAATACTTTTGTGAAATGTTATCTGATAAACCTGCTGAGCAAGAAAGTTGCAAACTACAAGTAGATAATGCAAGAGCAAGTTAGTAAATTTAATAAACTTTACACCTACAACCTTATTACTCGGGGCTGTGGGGTAATTTGGTTAGCCTACTAGGATGGGGTCCTAGTGATTCCGGTTCAAATCCGGGCAGTCCCATAAAAAACATTTATATAATACTAAAACTGAATTTTATTAATGATTCCATACCATGCAAAATCAAAAGAGCAAGTTCTTACAGCATTAAATTCTGACCATATTACCGGTTTAACTCAACATGAAGCAGAATACCGATTAAAACGAACAGGATTAAACAAAATAGAAAAAGAAAAAAATATTTCTAAACTATCTATCTTTATTAGGCAATTTAAAAGTCCATTAATTTATGTTTTATTTTTTGCTATAATAATATGTATAATAATCAAAGAATTCATTAATGCATATGTAATTTTAGCTATATTATTCATAAACAGTTTGCTTGGATTTTACCAAGAATACAAAGCTGAACGTGCTTTAGAATTATTAAGAAAAATAACTGCTTCTTCAGCAAAAGTTATAAGAAACAAAAAAGTTTTAGTAATCAATGCAGAAGAATTAGTTCCAGGGGATATATTAATTCTTGAAGAAGGAGATAAAATACCTGCAGATTCTAGATTAATACAAGTTTTTAATTTTAAAACAAATGAAGCAGTTTTAACCGGCGAATCAAACCCTATAGAAAAAATAACTAATCATATACCAGAAACACAAACAATTTCTTTACAAAACAATATGGTTTTTGCTGGAACTACTGTATCTTCTGGAAGAGCTAGAGCAGTTGTAACTGCAACAGGTTCAAAAACAGAATTTGGTAAACTAGCTAACTCATTACAGATAATAAAAGAAGAAGAAACTTTGCTCGAAAAAAAATTAAAAAAACTAAGCAAAAGTTTAGTAAAAATAATATTAATATCTGTGTTATTCTTACTTATATTAAGTATCATCAGAAAAATTCCTATATTCGAATCAGTAATGACTGCAATAAGTATTGCAGTTGCAACAATTCCAGAAGGTTTGCCAATAGTTCTTACAGTTTCTTTAGCATTAGGTGTGCAAAGAATGGCACAAAATAAAGCTTTAGTAAGGAAACTTTCCTCAATAGAAAATCTAGGTTCTGTAACAGTTATTTGTTCTGATAAAACTGGAACTATGACTAAAGGTGAAATGACTGTAACCCAAATTTATGCAAACAACGAATTGATCCAAGTTTCCGGAAATGGTTATGACACAAAAGGAAATTTTAAAACTTCTTTTTCACCAAAGTACGATACCAAGAAACTTCAAAGATTATTAGAAACAGGAATTTTATGCAACAATTCTCAATTAGACAATAAAATTGGCGATCCAACCGAACTAGCTTTATTAGTAGTTGCAAAAAAAGCAAATATCGCTACAAATTTTACTAGACTAGATGAAACTCCATTTGATTCTGCAAAAAAGTTTATGGCAACTTTAGATTCATACGAAAATAAAAAATATATTCATTTGAAAGGCGCCCCAGAAGTAATATTAGACAAATGTAAATATTATTATGATAATGAACGAATTAAATTTTTAGACAAAAAAGACAGAGAAAGAATATTATTAATGAACTCAAAAATGGCAAATTCTGCTCTAAGAGTTCTTGCATTAGCTTATTCAAAAGAAAATAATTCTAAAGAAATGATTTTTTTAGGTTTAGTTGGTATGATTGATCCACCAAGAGAAGAAGCAAAAGAGGCAATTAAATTATGTAAAAAAGCAGGTATAAGAGTTATAATGATAACTGGTGATAATCCATTAACTGCACAAGCAATTGCAAAAGAATTGAATCTAGGCACAACTGTAATAACTGGCGAACAAATTTCAAATTCAACAAAAGAACACATATCTTATCTTGTTTCGAACGTAGATATTTATGCAAGAGTAAACCCAGAACATAAAGTTTTAATCTTAGAAGCATTGCAAGAAAAAGGCGAAATAGTAGCAATGACTGGTGACGGTATAAATGATGCGCCTGCAATGAAAAAAGCAGACATAGGAATTGCAATGGGAATCTCTGGAACAGATGTTACAAGAGATTCATCCGATATTATATTATTAGATGATAACTTTAATTCAATTGTTACTGCAGTACATCATGGAAGAAGAATATATGATAATACAAAAAAGTTCGTAAAATTTATGCTTGCTACCAATCTTGGAGAAATTGGCATGATCACAATGTCATTAATATTATCTTTACCTTTGCCTTTACTACCATTACAAATTTTATGGGCTAATTTAATAACAGATAGCTTACCTGCTATAGCCTTAGGTGTAGACCCAGCAGAAAAAGAAATTATGCATAGAAAACCAAGAAATCCAAATGAATCTATACTTAAAGATTCAACACAATTTTTAATTTTATCCGGAATATTATTAACTGCAATAGGAATTTCAATTTTTGCATATTCATATAATCATTCTGGAAGTTTAGACAAAGCAAGAACAATGGTCTTAACTACATTAATCTTATTTGAAATCTTATTGGTTTTTGTTTGTAGATCAAATAAAAAAAGTATGTTTAAAATGAATATATTCGAAAACAAATTTTTATTAGCTTCAGTAATATTCGGACTAGGTTTACAAGCACTATTACTTTACACTCCAATTGGAAAATTCTTTAGTTTAGTATCTTTAAGTTTAAACGATATATTGACCTGTTTAGTCTTTGCTTTAGTAGGAATAATAATCTTGGAAATTAGAAAAATATTTGTCATTGATGAAACGAAAAACTATATAAAACAAGAATCCAAAAATTAGATTATGAATTCATTACAAACGTTCAGAGCAACAGCTTTACTTTGTGGCACTATAATTGGTGCAGGTGTTTTAGGAATCCCATACATTATTTCTCAAGTAGGTTTTATTCCTGGAATTTTTATCATAATCTTAATTGGTTTGGCTATGATGATGTTAAATTTATTCCTTGGAGAAATAATACTAAGAACTCCAGGCAATCATCAACTTCCAGGATATGCTGAACGTTATCTTGGTAAAACTGGAAAAAAATTAATGATGTTCTCAATGATATTTGGAATCTACGGTGCATTAATAGCATATATTATAGGTTCGGGTCAAGCACTTGCTACTGTTTTTGGTTTATCAAGTTTAACATTTTCAATTGCATTTTTCATAGTGGCTTCAGGAATCGTTTACATAGGCCTAAAAGCAATAGCAAAATCAGAATTATTTTTCATAGTAGCCGTGTTTTTAATATTTGGTGGTTTATTTATTTATTCATTATTCTCGGGAAAATTTAACTTAGCCAATTTAGCAGTTGTTAATTTAAAAAATATATTTTTACCTTATGGTGTTGTTTTGTTTGCTTTCATAGGAACTGCAGCAATTCCAGAGATGAAAGAATATTTAACGCATGATAAAAAGAAATTAAAGAAAGCAATAATATTAGGTTCGTTAATTCCTTTGATTACTTATTTATTATTCACATTTGTGGTATTAGGAATAACAGGATTAAACACAACAGAAATAGCAACTATTGGTTTAGGAGAAGTTTTTGGTGAATATATTTTAGTAATAGGTAATTTATTTGCAGTAGTAGCAATGTTTACTTCTTTTTTAACTTTGGCTTTAGCAATGAAAGAAGTTTATTTATATGATTATAAATTTAAAAACTTTTTAGCTTGGGCATTAACAGTTATTATACCGTTCATAATTTTCTTAACCGGTTTTACAAGTTTTATAAAAATAATTGGGATAACTGGTGCAGTTGCCGGAGGAGTTGACGGAATATTAATTGTTCTCATGTTTTGGAAAGCAAGAAAAATGCAATATAGAATCCCAGAATATAAATTAGGTAAAAAACACACTTTAGGATTTTTATTAATGTTAATGTTTATATTGGGGCTTATATATCAGTTTTATTCTCTAATTTAATCCAGATTTTTCTCTTAAAACTTGAGCTTTATCAACTTGTTCCCAACTGAATTCATTTCTTCCAAAATGACCATAAGCAGCAGTTCTTCTATAAATCGGTTTTAACAAATCTAATTTTTCTATAATTCCTCTTGGGGTCATATCAAAGTTTTCAAATATTAATCTCATTATTTCTTCTTCAGGAATTTTATTTGTCCCAAAACATTCTACATTTATCGAACTTGGCCTTGCAACACCAATAACATAACTTACTTGTATTTCACACTTATCTGCTAAACCAGCAGCCACTATATTCTTAGCAACATATCTGGCCATATATGCTCCGCTTCTATCTACTTTACTAGGATCTTTACCTGAAAAAGCACCCCCACCATGCCTTCCTACCCCACCATAACTATCTACAATAATTTTTCTTCCAGTAACTCCTGTATCTCCTTCTGGACCACCAATAACAAATCTTCCAGTAGCATTAATATGGATTTTAGTATTCTTATCTATTAAATTCCCACAAATAGGTTTTATTACATTCTTGAAAATTTCTTTTCTTAATGTGTTTTCAGAAATGTCTTCTGTATGTTGTTGTGCAATAACTACACAATCTATTCTTTTTGGTCTTCCTTTTACATATTGAACAGTAACTTGTGATTTTCCATCCGGACCAAGATGTTTTATAATATTTTTTTTCCTAACCTCTGCTAATCTTCTTGTTAATTTATGAGCAAATATTATTGGCATAGGCATTAATTCCCTAGTTTCATTACATGCAAATCCATACATCATTCCTTGATCACCTGCACCTTGCTCTTTATTATTAACACCCATAGCAATTTCCGGGCTTTGTTTATGTATCGCAACCCATACACCTGCATCTTGATAATCAATTCCAAATTTAGGATTAGTATAACCTATTTCTCTCAAAACTCTTCTAACCGTTTCTTGAACATCAACAAAACCGCTAGTAGTAATCTCTCCAGCTACATGAACACTACCAGTAGTTACTAAAGTTTCAACAGCAACTCTTGACTTAGGATCTTGAGCTAATAATTCATCTAAAATTTCATCAGATATTTGGTCACAAATCTTATCTGGATGACCTTCAGTAACAGATTCAGAAGTTATAAAATAATTTTCCATTGATTGAGGAAAGTTAAATAATTTATAAAGTTTATTATACTTAATCTAAGGTGTCCATCTAGTCATTGTTCTTGGGAAAGCAATAGCATCCTTTATGTTATCTAACCCACAAATCCAAGATATAATTCTTTCAACACCGGCACCATATCCTCCATGAGGAACACTACCGTATCTTCTAGTGTCAAAATAGAATTCATATTTCTTAGCATCTTCGCCCTGTTCCTTTAGGTTTTCTTTCAATTTGTTAATATCAGTTTCTCTTTCAGAAGCACCAACTATTTCTCCATAATGTTCTGGTGCAATAACATCAAATCCTAATACAACTTTAGGATTTTTAGGATCTTCTCTCATATAAAATGCCTTAACAATTTTGGGATATTTTGTTACGATAATCGGTGTATCGTATAATTCACTTAATTTATCTTCTTCGTTTGTTCTCAAATCTTTGCCCCATTCTACTTTCATCCTATGCTCCGCTAATATTTTTAAAGCATTATCATAAGTTATTCTTGGAAAACTTTTTTTTACAATTGGCTCTAATTTTTTAATATCTCTTTCAAGAATTTCTAAATCATTTTTATTGTTGTCTAAAACTTTCTTAACAACATGTTTAATCATTTCTTCAGCATCATCTTGTAAATAATCAAAACCTTCCCAGGCAACTTCCATCTCTGCCATCCATAGTTCAGATAAATGCCTAGATGTTTTTGATTTCTCTGCTCTAAATGCCGGTTGTATAGTAAATATCTTTTCTAAAGCAAATATAGCAGGCTCAGCATGTAATTGCCATGTTTGTGATAAATAGACTGGCTTACCATAATAATCTACTTTAAACAACGTAGATCCACCCTCGCACTGCATACCCATAAATATTGGACTATGATATTCATAAAATCCTTTTTTTGCCCAATGCTCTCTCATAGCACTCAAAACCGTACTTCTAATTTTTAATATTGAAGTCATTTTTCTACTTCTTAACCACAAATGTCTATTGTCTGCTAAAAATTCAACACTTTGATCTTTGTTTATTGGAAAATCTTCAGAAGCATGAACAACAATTAATTTTTTAACATCAATTTCATATTTTGTTGGTGCTCTTGGTTCAGCATATATTTCTCCTTCAATTTCAATAGAGCTTTCTGTTAATAGTTTATCTGCTGTTTTAACCATTTCTTCATCTTTTATCACACATTGTATAACTTCAGAAGAATCTCTCAAAACAATGAATATTTTATCTTTTAGTTTTCTAATTCTATAAACCCAGCCTCTCACTTTAACTGGGCCTTTCTTTTTCTCTATTGCTTCAGATATTTTTACAAAACTCATGGTGTCAACCTATCCATATCTCTAGTTAAAAGTAAAGCTTCTCTAATATTTTCTAAATTTAACATTCTTTGAGTAATTCTATCTAACCCAAAACCAACACCACCGTGGGGTATGGCACCATATCTAAATATGTCTTCATAGATTTTTGGTATTTTTACTCCCTTTTCTTTAGCTTGTTTTTGTAATATATCTAATCTATGCTCTCTTTGTGCACCAGTGGCTATTTCTACTCCTCTCCACAATAAATCAAAACTTCTTGTTGACTTAAGATCATTTTCTGGTTTCATATGATAGAATGGTCTTCTAGCAAAAGGATATTCTGTTACAAACACAAATTCTTCACCAAATTTTTCTAATACATATTCACCAATCATCTTTTCAGATTCTGCATCTAAATCATCATCATCTTTCAATTTCTTACCTTTTTTTGCTAACACTTTTTTTAATTCTGCCATAGATATTCTTGGTATCTTTTTTGGAACTTTCAAATCAACATTCAATATTTTTAATTCTTCTTCTTTTTCTTTTTTGACATTAGTTATTATATATTTAAACATTTGTTCAATCATATCCATAATATCATTTTCATCTTTGATAAAACCCATTTCAAAGTCTACTCCAGTAAATTCAGTTAAGTGTCTAGTTGTATTAGATTTTTCAGCTCTATACACCTGCCCAATTTCCATGACCCTAACAAATCCCCCATTAGTAAACATCTGTTTGTAAAATTGTGGTGATTGTGCTAACACAGCCTTTTTACCAAAATAATCTACTACGAATGAATCTGCTCCAGATTCTAATCCGATTGTAGTTATTTTTGGTGTATTAATTATAACAAAGCTTTCGCTGTCAAAAAAATCAACAATATTTTTATAAATACTTGATCTAATTTTAAAAATGGCAGAAATATTTCTTTTTCTTGTGTCTATAAATCTATAATCCAGTCTTTTAGCCAAACCAGTATCAATCTCTTTCTCAATAACTTGAATAGGTAACATTTCAGCCTTATTTAATAATTTTAACTCAGAAACCTCGATTTCAAACTCTTTTATACTTACTTCCGGGCTTTTTACTTGTGCTTTTTTAACTATACCTGTTATTTCTACCACACTTTCTTGGCTTAATTCACCAAAATTATCAAAAGGTTTACCTGTTTTAATAGCGCACTGTAAAATTCCTTGCTCATCTCTAAGCAAAACAAACTTAATTTTAGCTAAATCTCTTAGTTCGTGTGCCCAACCTCTTAAAGTTACTTTCTTCCCTTCCAAAGAACTTTTTATCTCATTAGTATACATGTTAATTAACTAAAATTAAGAGTTATATAAACTTTTCTTTTATTCTGATTTAACATCAGCTAGCCACTTCTGTTCGTATAATTTTTTAGCTAAATTGTTTATATTATCTCGAGTTCCTTCAATTAAGTAAGTTAAAATACTTTTATTATTAACTTTATCCATTTCTAAACCTATTAATTTATGTTTAGTTTTGAATTCATCAAATAAATCACCAACTTCTTTCTCAGTTATCATAGACTTTGTTGTGATAATCAGTTTTTTCTGATAAGATCCAATACCTTTCACCTGCAAAAGCTTGTCTATTATTATGACTATCCAAACTAAAATATAAATCATTAAAGCAATATTATACTCTCCCACCCCAACAATTAAACCAATTATAGCAAATAACCATATACTTGCGGCAGTCGTAAATCCGAATATCTTGTCCGTAGTTTTAATTAAAGCACCTGCTCCAAGAAAACCTATACCTGTAACAATCGCAGATAACAATGGCAAAGGATTACTAGAAAAAATATCTGTAGCAACTATAGCCAAAGCACAAGCACCAATAGAAACAAAACTAAACGTTCCGAAACCTACTGGTTTATGTTCTCTTTGCCTTTCTATCCCAAATATGAATGCTAATATGAATGTAATCCCGAACCTTAATGCAGCAGTCTGTATATCCATAACTAAAAATTAGTTCACTACTATATAAATTTTATTTAAAAAAATTCTCTACTTCTTTATAATCTTTAGCCACCTTAAATTTTACGGTTGAAGGAAAATATTTTCTATAATTAGGTAATAAATACCTTTCATCTAAATAAATTACAACTCCTCTATCTTTTTCACTTCTAATACAACGCCCAGCATTTTGCATTATGTTAGTAAACGCAGGAATAATGTATCCATACTCCATTCCTTTCTTAAATTTTTCTTCATAATATCTTATTAATTCATTACTTTCTAAATCAACCTTTCCAAATGGAATACCAATTATAACAACTCCCACCAAATTATTTCCCATTAAATCAATTCCTTCGCCAAAACTACCTGAACTAACCGCAAGTAAACTACAACCTTCATCTTTTAACTCAGAAAATCTTCTTAACAACGTTTCTCTAGAACTTTTATCTGTGCCTTGATTTTCAATAAATATGTTTTCTCCAACTATTTTATCTTTCACTTTTTCCATTAAATCATAACTTGGGAAAAAGAATATTTTGTTTCCTTTTATTTTTTTTATTAATTCATTAACATTATCCGCAATCTTTTGGTACATACCAGAATTTCTAGCAGTAAATTTAGTACTAATAACTGGAACAATCAAATCCAACCTATTTGATTCTGGAAAAGGATTTTCATATTCAACTTTTATTGGCATTTCTAATCCAAATATTTCTTCATACATATCCAATGGATGTAAAGTTCCACTCATGAATATATTACAATGTGCCTGCTCAATTATAGGAGTTAAAATAATACTTGGATCTAAACAATTATAATACAAACTTATAACTGGTTTGCCCATTCTATTAAAACTTCTTTTCAAAATTCTTGTAAACCTACTATCTTCTTGTTTCCACATCATTAAAAATCCGGCCAAAGAATTTAGATAACTTCTTTTTTCCTCTTCAATAACTCTCTCTGCAGTTTTAAACATTTCAGTTATAACTTCATCATTTAATATGATTAAATCATTTTTATTAACTAAAACTTCATTTTTGTCTAAACCTAACTTCTCGCTCATTTTTAATAATCTTTCTTTTAATCCGATTACAACACTAGTTAAATCTTGATTAAAACGTTCAGTTTCTTTTATTGCTGAATCCAAACTTAAAGTACTAATAAACTCACTAAGTAATTCTCTTGCTCGACCAGCCAAATTATGTGCTTCATCCCAAATGAATATACAATCTTCAACATTTTTTTCAATTTTTTTGAAAAAGTTAGCTCTCGTTATAGGATTTAAAACATGATAATAATCTGCAACAATAACTTTAGATTTTTTAGCCAAATTCGCAGCAGCTTCAAAACTACAAACATGTGCATTTTTACATTCATCTATTAATTCTTCTACATGAAATATATGACTATTTAATTCATCAGCTAATAATTTATTAGTAAAAATTCTACTTCTGCTGTAATAATTTTCATAGTATGGGCATTCTTTATTCTCGACAACATATCTACAAAAATCACCAAATTCTTTAGAACCTAATCCTCCCACATCTTCTCTTGGGCACATCCATCTTTTGCCTATAAAATCTGCAACTTGAAAATTAATTTCATTCTTATTTTTTATTATTTTTAAAGTCTCAATAGCAATCTTATGGTGTGTATGTTTTGAAGTTAAGAATACAACATGTTTTTTATTTTCCAAAGCAAATGCCAAACTTGGTGCCAAAGTAGCAACAGTTTTACCGACTCCAGTAGGAACATGGGCCAAAACATCTTTTTTATGTTTTAAAGCTGTATTTACAACTTTTATAAAAGAATCTTGCGCTTGTCTATGTTTTTCAAAAGGGAATAAATCTGGCATCAAAAATAAAAAATTAACTGATTTATAAATTATTAGGTGATATAAATGAATGTTTTACATATTCTTTAAATTATCTACGGGTTTGTAATTCACAATCACTATTTCCCCTATACTTATTACATCTTTATATCTTATTATAACTCCTCTAATCTTAGTTTTTTTATTCAATTTTATTATTAAACTATCAACTTTATTCTTATGAACAATTACTTCTATTATTCTACCAACATAATGTCCAGAATCGGTGTATACATTCTTTTTTATTAAACCTAACACAGTATTTTTAGGGTATTTTGGGCCACATAATCTATGTCTAACCACAAGTATGTATAACACAAATATCAATATTAAGAATGATGCTATATACGGAAGCATAATCAAACTGTATGGACTAAAATACGTCTTAGATACTACTCCTGTAAGCAAATTGTCCACAGAAAGATGTTCTACAATCACAACTATGCAAATCGGGATAAATATCAAAAATATTTTCTTCACAACAGTGTGGTATTTTATTTTTATCGACAAAACAATTATTAGTAAGATAATTATTAAAAATGCATAAATCAAGATATTATCTAACCCACCGAAACTAATTTGTACTTTTCTTTCTTCAATCGTATTAGTTTTTACTTGAAGCACAGCATTTTCATCTTTATTTACTTCATCCGAACTAATTATAAACTTGAAAAAGTATTTGTTAATTTCTTCAGTTGGTGTAAAAACCACAGTGTAAGTTTGTGTACTCATAGGTTCAATATCTACTTCATTGGGAGTTATGGAATAAAACTCTAATGGTAATCCAGATATTATTACTTTAACATTATGTAATGTTTTATTTCCAGCATTTTTTATAATAATATCTTCGGTTTTATCTTCCCCTGAAATTATTATTATATTACTTGGATAATCAACAATTTGTATTATTCCTTCAGATTCTAAGATTGCGTTACCGTTTATTATACTATTAGAAATAGTTGCTCCACCATTTCCTCCTCCACCAGTATTAGAAGAATCTGTCTGATCGTCCCCATCAGTCTGATTGGATGAAGTTACCTCAAAACTATCAAAAGAAGTTGCAGTTCCACCAACCCAAGTTACCAAAGACATAAATTTGTAACTCCCTGAAGAAGATGGTGAAGTTAAGGTAGCCGTTATATCTGTATTACTTGAAGCTCCAACATATATAGTTTGTTGACCAGAACTATAATTAGTTGTTTCATTACTATTAGTAATCCAATAATCAATTACAAAATCTTGTCCAATATCCGGATTTTGATTTTCCACAGTTATATTAGTGTTAAATGACGTAGAGGTTAATACTGAGGCAGGAGCGTAAACAATAGCATCAGCCGGTCCACCATAACCCGGTATTCTTACTAATATTTGATTCGAAGAATATGTTATAGTATTTACAGTAGCGGTAGTGCTTACAAATAATTTATTAGTATTAGATGCAGCCTTATCAATTATAACTATACTTGAATTGAAATAAGACATAGTTCTATTCAAGTCTATTAATTCATTTAAACTCAAATCAGAATCTATCAATGTTATCGAATTTAAGTCAACTCCACCAGAATTTACAACTTCGATACTTAAATTATATGTAACTGTTGTACTATTTTCTGACAAATAATATGCATTTTTAATTAAACTAATTTGTTGTTCAGGTGTAGTTTCTGGAATTGTTAATATTATTTCTAATGAATTTGCTGAAACTTCGCTACTATCATACGAATCTGTTCCATTTGCCTCAGCAATTGCGAAAGTTACATTATAATTAGTGCTATTTCTAATAAATGTTTTAATATAACTAACAGCATAAGAACTGTTAATAGCAATATTTCCAATATTATATGGACTAGATCCCGAATCAGAATCGGTAATAACAACACTAGTTGCATTACTTCCCCCTTTATTTGTTGCCCTAAGAGTTATATTATAATCTATTGTCTCATTAGTTAAATTATACATAGAAATAATTTTATCTATAACTAAAGATGCACCACTATTTAATGCAGGGACTAAAACACTAATTAGTTCAGAATCTGCTTCAATCAAATTAGAATATAAATAATCGGTTGCATTAACAGTTGCTATTGCAAGATTTTGATTTCTTGAAACACTTGTTTTATTTAAAGTTAATAAATAACTTCTTGTTTCAGTCTGTGTAGCAACTAAAGTTCCAATATTATATGAATTAGAAACGTAATCTCCATCATATATGAAAACGTTTGTAGCATTTCTGCCCCCTGTATTTGTAACACTCAAACTTATATTATATGTTACAGTTGTATCATTAGATGAATAAGAAGAAGCAGATTTATGTAATATTAATGATGAATTTGATTCTAAAGCAGGAATTAATATTTGTAATTCATTAGAATAATATGTTGTTAAACCTAGGGTTGCATTGGTTTTAACAAATGTATAGTTTTGTGAATCTACAGATTTTGAAATTGTTTTAGTTCCTGAACTTAAATAACTTTCAGTTCTATTCAAATCAATTTGTGTATTTAAATTAATATCTGAATCATTCACGATAATTCCAGTTAAATCAGCTCCTCCAGAATTTACAACTTCAATACTTAAATTATATGTAACTGTTGTACTATTATCTGATAAAAACTGAGCATTTTTTAATATATTTAATTGGGTATCTGACACAGTAGATGGTATGTTTATCATAATTTGTGAAGAGCTTGCTGAAACTTCGCTATCATCATATAAATTTGTCCCATTCACAAAAGCTATAGCTAAACTAACATTATAACCGCTAGAATTTCTTATATAACTTTTTAAATAACTCCTCTCAACACTATTGCCATAATTAATATTCCCTACATTGTATGGGCTCGCGCTCGAATCAGAATCGGTAATAACAACACTAGTTGCATTACTCCCTCCTTTATTTGTTGCCTTTAAACTTATATTATAAGTTACACTCGTTGAGTTTAATTCATAGAAAGATATACTTTTTTCCATAGTTATTGATGCAGAGTTTCCTATAATTATTTCGTCTGTACAAGATTTACTGAAACCTAAATATAATCCAGTAGAGTTTAAACTATAACTTCCTGCGCTTAGATTAGAAAAACTAGTTTCAAAAACGCCATTACTATTTATCGTTGCATTTTTTGTAGAAATTAAACTTAAACCTTCTAAAACACTAACGTTAAGACTACCAGAACTCAAATAATTTATACCATCGCTAACATTACCTTTTACTAATATCAAAGCATTTTCTTGGTAAGGCCCACCAGCTTCACAATTAACTGTCAAATTAATCACATTAAAATAATTATAATCTCTAGTTGAATTCTTAAAACCGTTAGAAGTTTTTATTGACCAATTGTGTTGACTCAAATTTAAACTAGTCCAATTATAGATTAATTCTGTACCATTGATTATATTCTCGCTCGTATTTGCTAAAACGTCGTCTACATAAAGATACACAGTCATGTTTCTTAAATCACTATCAAACACAGTATAATTTAACAAAACAGATGAAACATCATTGATATAAGAATTATTCCCTGGATAATTAAAACTATAAGATGGTTGGGAAATTATAACGGAAAAGTTTCTTAATTCAGACGTATTTATGTTACCTGCTGAATCATAACACTCGATAGACCAATTATGATTTCTTTCTTGTAAATTTTCAACAACAAAATTTGTTATTGTTCCATTAGAAACAGATGTATTTGTTTGATTTATTGTGTTATCAATGTAAATACTACAATTTAAATCTCCAATTGAATCATCTAATGTAGTAAAATTGAAAGTTATATTTTGCGATGAACTATTAAAATTATTTTCTGGGTAATTTAATACTATTGTAGGTAACGCAGATGTTGCAAGTATAGAATAATTTCCTCCATGTGTAACATTGAAAGTCACATTTCCTGCTTGAAGTGAAGTAAGATTTACACATATGGTTTCTGGGCAAACAGCTCCATTTCTGTATATTTGTAATTCGGTAGACGTTGTAGAAACGTTATAAAATGTTATTACTGCAGATTTATTTAAAGCAGCAGTACTTTCGTCTATTCCAGCTAAATTAGGTTGTATAAATATTCTATTACTAAATAAAGTACTAGCTCCAGATAGCACGGAACCAAATTCTATTTGTCCAGCAGATTCATTTCTTACAATCAAAGTGCCAGCAGTACCAGTAAATGAATAATTCCCGAGTGTTTGGTCTATAAGTATAGTTCCGTTTGTAGATGCAGTTTCAAAATTTAAATCTCTACCCGAAATACTTATAAGTCTGTTATTTTTTAATATGTTGTTTACAGGATAGCCTCCAGCTGCAACGTATAAAAATCCAAACGCATGTGAATCTGTTCCGCCCAAAGTTGAAATATTATTATTTTCTATTGTATTTCCCATTGAGCTTGAATGTAAATATACGGCATGATTTGTAGTAGACCCAGATGTTGAAAATACATTATCTTCAAAGATATTATAATGACTTTCTGATATATACACACCTACATTAAGAGCTCCAGTCCCACCAGTATGTACGTCATTTCCACTATATACGCCCCACCTAGAATTAGTAAAACTATAAATCCCGTAATTATATCTTCCTCCATCGTTATAAATCGTATTATTGTAAACTTCAGAGAAATAAGAAGATGCTCCAACTGCGATTCCATGATTATTTGTAGTTGTTCCAGCTACCCTTGTAGAACCATTAGCAGTTATATTATTGCCTATCAATTTATTATAATTTGCACTATTGACATATATCCCATAATTGGTTGTTGTTCCATAAGTAGAAATTATATTATTCTCTATTGTATTATTGTTTGCTTGAGTAAGAATATAGATTCCGTGATTGGTTGTTGTGCCCATTGTAGAAATGTTATTTGCTGCAACGTAATTATTATTACAAGTAAGTAAATGAATTCCATAATTAGTAGTACCTGCACCAAGTGTGGAAACTGTATTATTTATTATTCTATTTTCATTTGTTCCCGTACTCAAATAAATACCGAAATTAGCATTGGTTGTCCCGTAAGTTGTTACGGTATTTTTTTCTATAAGATTATCTACACCATCATAAAGCAAATATATACCATATGCAGGTGTAGAAGCTGAAGAATAAATAGTGTTATTCCTTACAATATTTGAAGGTGCAGCAGCAGATAAATATACTCCTACATTTGTAGCTCCAGTTCCATTGATGTTTATAGAATTATTTTCAATAATATTGTTTGGCGAGGTAGTAATTAACACACCGTTTAATATCGTTATACCCTTGATGTGTATACTATTATTTATTATAAGATTAGAATATGAAGTAGTAGTCAAAACACCATTAAATGTAGTTGCAGTGCCGTTCCCCAAGATGTTAATATTATTATTTTCTATACGACTATTAGCAGAAGAAGTACAAGATATAGCATTGACCGTAGAAGTTGCATTAATCAAAATATCATTATTTAAAACTGAACTACCTGGTGAGGCAGTAACTAAAACTCCATCTGCAGTAGTTATAGCTGGACGAAGGATAGTTATATTATTATTTTGAATAGTTGTATATTGTGCGTTAGCAGCATAAACTCCTCTTAAAGTACCAGTTCCGATAGGAGTTATTGTGTTATTTATTACATTGTTCGAAGGCCCCCTCAAAATGTATATTCCATAACCTGTTGCAGCAGTTAGATTCATAACAATAATATTATTTTGAATATTATTCGATTCGGCATTATTATTAATATATATATTATATCCTCTTTGATAACCTTGCCCGTAAATATAGTTATTTGTAATATTATTCAGATTACTCCCTACAATTGTAATCGTATGTGGATCAGCATTAGCTGCAGCAACAGTTGAAATTGTGGAAAGATTATTATTATCTATAATATTACTGTTAGCATCTGCTGAAAGATAAATTGCAGAACTTGTTAATGTTCCAACACCATTAATATTATTTCCCGTTATGTTATTATATGATGCTTCCGTAATCAAGTAAAGCCCTATGTTTGTTACACCGCTTCCAAGTGTGTTAATAGTATTATTTTCTATCCTATTACGTTTGCATCCAGTTGTAAGTGTAACGCCATGATTTAGTGTAGTTCCATTTGTTTGTATAGTATTATTAAAAATATAAGAATCTGTGACTCTTGTAAACTGAATACCCCCAGAAGGTGTTCCTGCTGCAGTCGTATCTCTGATATCACAATTTCTTATTGTAATATTATCTAATGGTACAAGCAAATAAATAGCATTAATCCCATAATTTGTAGCTCCACCAGCCGTGTTGTAATAAATAGTTGAACCATTACAATTAAGATCGACATTACTAGTTGCAATAGTCATACACGTTGCAGTTCCACTTATACTCTGGTTTAATTCATAATATCCGGAACTACTGATTGTACCACACGCACTAATTATATCTGCTGAAGTAAATTCAATAACAAAAAATGTACAAATTATCAAAAGAATAAAATATTTTTTATTCATTTTTTTCACCCATTTCAGTTATTGCCTGTTCAGGGCTTTTTAGTTTGTATACTCTTTTTCTACCATCAGTTTCGTCTAGTTTTATCTCCAACCAATTATTTTTTTTCAACTTAGAAATAGCAATGCTCACCGTTTTTTCATTATTAAGAACATTAGAAGCGGCATCATGATCAAACTCCTTATCCTGGAAGGTGTTCCATAAAATAGAATATCTCTGCATAATCCACTTAGGTAAAGGTAAGGCCATTTATAGATATATTATTTATGCTATTAATATATAAAGTTTACTGTTAACATATAGATTAACAAAAAATATACAAAATATGAATATATTACTTATACAAATAGAATATATAAATCTAATTCCACTTTCAAAATCTATATAAATCCAATCACACAATTTAATCTATGTCCAAAGAATTAGCCGAATTCGCCTTAAAATACTTAAAAGAAAAAGAAGTAGATTATGCTGAAGTAAGGCTAGAGAAAAATTCTGGTTCTGGTATGATACTAAACAATTCTAATTTAGAAATGTCTGGATTTGATCAAGAAACAGGACTAGGTGTAAGATTTTTAATAAAAAACAATTTGGGCTTTGTAGCAATAAATCAATTAGAAAAAGAAAAGATAAAACAAGAATTAGAAAAATCAATAAGATTAACTAAAAGGGCAGCAAAAATTTCCGAAAGAGTTTTGTTTTCTAGTAATAAAGCAATAAAAAAATCAATAAAAATAAAACAAAAGCAAATATTAGATGAAGAACAAAAACTAAAATATATAAAAGAAATTGATAAAGAAGTTAATACAAATCATAAATACTTCTCTTTAACAGAAGATTTGATAGAAAAATATTATATCAACACGGAAGGTGCACAAATAGCTCAAACAATTCCAAGATTACATTTTTTCTATTTTCTAACAATATTAAACGGAGCAAACTCAATTCAAAGAAATTTACAGTTCGGTTCAACAACTGGGTTCGAAGCTTTAAAAAAATGGAAAATTGAATCTCATTTACAAACAGAGATTAAAGCTCTAAGAGAAAACTTAGAACACGGAATTAAAGCTCCAACTGGTGAACTAGATGTTGTATTCGGACCAGAAGTTACAGGAATTGCAACTCATGAATCTATAGGCCATCCATATGAAGCAGACAGAATATTCGGAAGAGAAGCAGCACAAGCAGGTGAATCATTTGTAACTCAAGACATGTTAAATACTAGAATAGGTTCAGAAGTTGTTACAGCAGTTGATGATCCAACTTTAGCAGATAGTTATGGTTTTTATTTATACGATGATGAAGGAACAAAAGCATATGAACGAGTTCTAATGAAAAATGGAATTATAAATCAATTCTTACATGATAGACAAACTGCAGAAGCAATGCAAATAAAAAGTAATGGCTCAGCACGTGCTTCAGTCTATTCAGTTGAACCTATGGTAAGAATGGCTAATACTTTTGTAAAACCTGGAAAAAATAAAGAAGAAGACTTATTCAAAGAAATAAAGAAAGGAATTTACATTAAAAGTTTTATGGAATGGAACATTGATGATAAAAGATTTAGTCAAAAATATACTGGTGATGAAGCATACTTAATAGAAAACGGTGAAATAACAAAACCAGTAAAACATCCTTCAATAGAAATAACAACACCAAAATTATGGTCTTCTGTAGATATGGTAGCTAATAACTTACAATTCTTTGCTGCAAGTTGTGGTAAAGGCGAGCCGATGCAAGGAATCCCAGTATTCACTGGTGGTCCATCAATAAGATTAAGAAAAATAATGATGCATTAATTATTTCTTGCCCAAACCAATCAAATAAATTTCTCTACTTCTTTTTCTAGTTGCCATAGGTCTCATACTTCTAACAACTATAAAATTTTCTTTCATCTCTTCAAAGAATAATTTAAAATCTTCACCTTGGAAAACTTTACAAACAAAGTTACCACGTTTTTTTAATTTAGCTTTTGCAATTTCCAAAGCTCTTTGGCTTAGTCCAATAGACCTTTCAACATCCAAATGTTTTATTCCTGTTGTTCTAGGTGCCAAATCACTAAGCACAACATCGTATTTTCTTTCTAATATATCAAAAATACTATCCTCCAAAACATCTGTCTTAATCCAATTCCCATATTTAACTTTGAATACATCAACTGCATCCACATGAGCACCCATTTCTAAAACATACTGACTCCAACTTCCAGGAGCTGCACCTAAATCTAAAACATAATTACCTTTTTTTATAACATGGTATCTATTTTGAATATTTCTAATTTTAAATATACTTCTAGCTAGGTATCCTTCTTCCATAGCTCGTTTAGTAAACTTGTCTCCCCTCATATTTATTAAAACAATAAAGACGTTTATAAACCTTGCTTAAAATAGTTTTATAAACTCCAAATTCAAAAAATTAACTATGCAAAAGAAGTTTGTTAAAGGTTTTGGTGCCAACGTTATTTTTTTAGGTATTGTCAGTTTAATCAATGATTTTAGTAGTGAATTAATAGTTCCAATTCTACCTTTACTTATTGCTTCGTTAGGTGGAACTGGATTAATTATTGGTCTGATTGGTGGTATTAGAGATTGTGTAGCTAGTATGATTAAATTTTATTTTGGTCATGAATCAGATAAAGCAAGAAAGAGAAAACCTTTCATATTTTATGGTTATTTAACTTCTGCCACATTTAAAATAATGTTAGCATTATCAAAAACATGGCACCAAGTTTTAATTTTCTCAGGTTTAGAAAGACTTGGTAAAGGTATGAGATCCGCACCAATAGATTCTTTAATTTCAGAATCAATGCCAAATAACAAAGGAAAGGGTTTTGGAATCCATAGAACTCTTGACGTAACTGGAGCAGTTCTTGGTTCATTAACAGCATTTCTATTATTTTGGTATTTTAATTTTAGTTTCCAAAAAATAATATTTATCGCAGCGGTTTTAGGATTCATAGCTATAATCCCATTAGTTTTTGTAAAAGAACCCAAACAAAAAAAGAAGAAAGTCAATCATTCAATGAAATGGGAAATAAAAAAACTTCCAAAACAAGTCAAGTTGTTCATATTCATAGCAAGTATATTTGCATTAGCTAACTTCAGTTATATGTTTTTCATCTTAAAATCAAGTAGTTTCATACCAGGTAAATTAGGATTAGCTGCGCCAATTTTATTATATGCATTTTTCAATTTATTTTATGTTTCATTTGCTATTCCGATGGGCAATCTTTCTGACAAAATAGGTAGAACACGTGTTTTAATTTATGGTTATTTATTATTTTCAATAGTATCTCTAGGATTTATGTTTGCAAATACAATAACATTTTTTGTAGTATTGTTTGCAATGTATGGTTTAGTATTCGCTATGATAGAAGGTAACCAAAGAGCGTTAGTATCTGATTTATCTTCAAAAGAACATCGTGGTTCAGCTTTAGGTTTATTCCATACTTGTGTAGGTGTAACCGCATTACCTGCAAGTTTAATAGCTGGTTTACTTTGGGATATTAATCCTAGTTTAACATTCATATTCGGTTCTATTGTATCTTTGATGGCAGTTTTATTATTTGTCTCATTAAAAGACAAGATAAAAAAGAATTAATTTCGAAACATTTAAAAGACAATTAAGTCCATTTAAAAAATGCAAGTTTTAATCTGGATAATATTAAGTACATTGTTTGTTAGTTTAGTTTCATTAATAGGAATAATCACATTATCTTTGAAACATAAAATATTAGAAAAAATATTAATGTTATTGGTTGCCTTATCTGCAGGCGTTTTAATGGGTGCAGCATTTTTACATTTACTCCCAGAATCATTAGAAATATCCGAACCAACACCAGTATTTATTTCCTTGTTATTAGGATTTGTATTATTCTTTTTAATTGAAAAAGTTTTACACTGGAGACATTGTCATAAAGATCATTGTGAAATCCATACTTTTGCTTACATGAGTTTATTTGGTGAGGCAATTCATAATTTTATTGATGGTTTAATAATCGCTGCAAGTTTCTTAGTAGACATAAAACTTGGATTGTTAACTACAGTGGCAATATTAACTCACGAAATACCTCAAGAAATTGGTGACTTTGCTGTATTAGTCCATGGTGGATTCAAAAAATCTAAAGCATTATTATATAATTTCTTAACTGCATTAACTGCAGTCATAGGTGGAATAGCTGGATTTATATTACCAAAATACATACCAGGATTAACAACAGTTTTACTTCCATTTGCTGCAGGTGGATTTTTGTATGTTGCGGCTTCAGATTTAATACCGGAGTTAAGAAAAGAAAAAAGCTTGAAAAAATCTATGCTTAACTTTTTAGTATTCTTAATAGGAATATTACTAATTTATTTCATAGGTATGCTAGAATAATTATTTTAAAACTTTACCGGTTCTAATATACCACATATACAAATCTAATTCAGCAGAATTCATTTTTAAATTTTTTGCAATATTATTAAATTTATTTTCTATTTCAAAATATATTTTTTTATTTAATGATTTAGGTATCTCATTAATATTTTTATTTTCAAACATTAATCTTAATATATGTCTGTCTAAAATAGCCAAATTTTTGTAACCAACATTTCTCATAAAATGTGAAGCTTCCTTATAACCCAAACCTTTTACATTCTCTGCTAACCAGTTTCTAGCTTCAATTTCATTTTGGTTTTCAATTAAATTTTTTATATTTTTATACTTTCTTGCTTCAACTATATATTTACTTTTATTATTGTGAAATCTATGTTTATTTTTTATTATAACTTGTTTAATCTTATCTTGTTCTAAATTTAGAAATCCTTCTTGGCCAAGTTCTTTCTGAATATTAATCGCAGTTTCAGCTTTAGAGTTAGCAGTTAGCAAACAAAAGCACAATTCGGAAAACCATTCATTATTATTCTCAAATTCCTTTAATCTAGTTTCTACAACTTGTTTGATTGGTGTGTTTTGTAATTCCCTAATTTGCTTAATTAATAAGTCCATGAAAACGATTAAACTAGTGTTTATATAAATTTTATCTTGTTCAATAAAGCTTTTAAATAAATCAATTCTCCACTTTATATGATAATACTATTAGACTTAGATGAAGTCATAGCTGACTTTGAAGGTGCATTTCTAAAAACATTTAGACAAAGACATCCGGAACTACCCTTTATTCCATTAGAAGAAAGAACAACAACTAGAATTCCCGAACAATATCCTGCAGAAGTAATTCCTTTAATTGAAGAAATATTTACTGAAAAAGGCTTTTTTCTTTCATTTGAACCAATACCTGGTGCGCTAGAAGCGGCTACAAAAATACTAGAAAAAGGTCATCAAGCGTATATCTGTACAAGCCCACTTCATAAAAGTCCAAGATGTTATACTGAAAAATATGAATGGGTTTTAAACCATTTAGGTCGAGAATGGACAAAAAGATTGATTATAACAAAAGACAAAACTTTAGTCCATGGAGATATTTTAGTTGATGATAGACCAGAAGTAAAAGGTATAATGCAACCTACATGGGAGCATGTGTTATATACTCAGCCATACAATACACATGTAAAAGATAAAAGAAGATTGACCTGGCAAGAGGATTGGGAATCTATCTTGAAGATTTAACATTAACTCTTTTACAATATTTTCTTATTGGGCACTTGCTACAATGTGGTGAAACTGGTGAACAAATAGTTTGCCCAAAAGCAACTAAAAAATAATTAATATTCTTCCAATATTTCTTGGGTAATTTTTTTCTTAAAATCATTTCAGTCTCAAAAGGAGTCTTAGTCTTAACATAGCCTAATCTATTCATAATTCTATGAACGTGTGTGTCTACAGTTATAGCATGCTTATCAAACGCAGCAGTCATTACTAAATTAGCAGTTTTTCTACCTACTCCTGGCAATCTAATTAAATCATCAATTTCAGAAGGAATTTTGCCATCAAACTCTTCTTTGATTACAATCGGTAATTTTTTTAATTGTTTAGCCTTATTTTTATAAAAACCAACAGGATAAATCAATTTTTCAAGCTTTTTCAAACTTATATTTTCTAAATCTTCGAAATTTTTTACTTTTGAAAATAATCTACTAACTGCTCTCGAAGTAGTTTCATCTTTAGTCCTAGCGGATAAAATAGTGGCTATTAGAATTTTAAAAGAACTATTACCTCTCGCTTTCATCAAATCTACAATTGGAACATTATAATTTACAACTTCTTTTTCAAGTATCTTGTAGATATTATCTATTTCCATCATAGTAATAAAACTAATAGACTTATTAATTTATCTCACTTAACGATATTTTTATATACATAATCTTCCTAACAATCACATGGAACAAGACATCGTTGAAAAAACTAAAAAGTTTGTTGAAAAAGAGCTTTCTGGTGAAACTACTGGGCATGATTTTTGGCATTCAATCTTAGTTTGGAGAAATGCTGTTCATATTGGTAAAACAGAAAACGTAGATATGTCGATAGTTGAACTTGCTGCATTATTACATGATATAGGTGATTGGAAGCTTCATAGTGGAGAAAGTTCTGGTGAACAAAAAATTAAGTCTTGGTTAGAGATGAATAATGTTGATAATGATAAAATTTTACATATATTACATATTATTGAAAATCTTGCTTACAAAGGACCAAAAGCAGATATTATAAAATTAAGTAATGAAGGCAAAGTCGTACAAGATGCAGACAGATTGGAAGGAATGGGTGCAATAGGTATTGCCCGTACATTTGCTACAGGGCAAAAACTAGGCCAAGAAATTTATAATCCAAATATAAAACCCAATATCAATCAAGATGCCAAAGAGTATAAAAAACAATATACTGGAGAAAAAAAGAACACAACTATCAATCATTTTGATGAAAAACTTTTATTTCTTAAAGATAGAATGAATACTCAATCTGGAAAGAAAATTGCAGAACACAGGCATAATTTCATGAAACAATTTTTAGACGAATTCTATAAAGAATGGGAAGGGAAACAATAATACTTTTCAAAAACTATATAAAAACAAACAAACTAATTCTAGTTGAGGTGGTTAGAAATGATGTCTTCATTACCAATCGATTTAAAAAAATTAAAGGATGCAGATAAAGAAATTTTAAGAGCAGGAATTATAGCTGAGTTAGATGCAGTAAATCTATACGAACAATTTGCAGCATACGCTAAGAGTAAAAAAATAAAAGAAACTTTGTTAGAAATAGCAAGAGAAGAAAAAACACATATTGGTGAATTTCAAGCTCTATTACTAGAACTAGACAAAGAACAAGTTGAAGAATTAGAAAAAGGAAAAAATGAAGTGAATCAAAAACACTAAATTTTTCCGATTAAATCTATTCCTGGCTTTAATGCTTGTTCTCCAGGTTCCCAACTTGCGGGGCATACAAATTCGCTGTGTTCTCTAACAAACTGGGCAGCTTTTATTTTTCTTATTAATTCTTTTGCACTTCTTCCAATACTATTGTCATGCAACTCATAAGCCTTCAAAACTCCATCAGGGTCTATAATAAAAGTTCCTCTTAAACTCAACCCTTCTGTTTTAATGTAAGTTCCATAAACTCTACATATATTTGCAGTAGGATCAGCTACCATTGGGAATTTAATCTTTTTTATAGTATCTGAGTTATCATACCAAGCTTTATGTACAAATTCAGTATCTGTACTAATACTCAATATTTCAGTATTTAATTTTTTTAGTTCATCATAATGGTCTGCCAACTCTCCCAATTCAGTAGGACATACAAATGTGAAGTCTGCCGGGTAAAAAAACAATACAACCCATTTACCTTTATAATCAGACAAATTTACATTAACAAATTCTTCATTATGAAAAGCTTTTGCTGTAAAATGTGGTGCAAGTTCATTTATTTTTATCATTTTTTTTCGCCTCCAAATAATATTCATTCGCCTTTTTCCAATTTATAACATTGAAAAACGCTTCAACATAATCCGCTCTTTTGTTTTGGTATTTTAAGTAATAAGCGTGTTCCCAAACATCTATAGTTATTAATGGAATCATACCTAAACTTATAACTGAATCTTGGTTTGAAGTCTTAACAATTTTTAATTCATTCTTGTCTAAAACTAACCAAGCCCATCCACTACCGAAAACTCCTAAAGCATTATTAGTAAATTCTTCTTTAAACTTTTCGAAGCTTCCCCATTTTTTTATAATTTCCTTTGCGATTTCACCTTCAAACTTAACGTTTTTCTTTAAAATGCTCCAAAAGAAATTATGATTATAATAACCGCCACCATGATTTGTAACTGCAGTTCTTATTTCCGTAGGAATCTTATCTAAATGTGCCAGTATTTCCTTGACATCTTTATTCTTAAGCTCTTTATGATTCTCAATTGCTGCTAAAAACTTATCAAAATATGTTTGATGATGTTTATCGTGATGTATTCTCATCGTTTGTTCATCTATGAATGGTTCCAAAGCATTATACGCATATGGTAAACTTTCTAATTGTTTCATTTTAATCCTCCTAAGCCTATATCTCCCACTCTTTTATAACTTTCTTTACTTCTTCTTGTGCCAATCTTACTATTTCCTCTTGGTTTGATCCCATGTTAACACCTTGCGCACTTACACTTTTCACATCTGTAAATCCCATAAATCCAAATTCGACTTTGGCCAAACTAGTTGAATGTTCATAACTACTTCTTTCATCAACATATATCCCGCCACTAGAAGTTAATATTAACGCTTTTTTACCCTGCATTAATCCAACAAAACCATTCTCGTTTATATCCCAAGTCTCTCCTTTTTGCATAATTGAGTCAAAATACGCTTTCATAGCGGCTGGCATTGAAAAATTATACATCGGGAATGCAACTACAACAATATCTGCTGCCTTAAACTGCTTAGTCATTTTATCAAATTTTTCCAATTTTTTCTTTTGTTCGTTTGACAATTGTTTTCCCATATAATTCCTTTGCATATAAGCATTAAGATTTTCAGGTGTTATAAAATCAGGTATTTCTTTAATTAAATCTAAATGTTCTATTTTATTCTTTCCTTTTGTAGTTTCTACAAATGTATCAACTAACTTTTTTGTTCTTGAATTTTGCCCATTTGGCAAATAACTTACAACTAATATTTTCATTTTTTCACGCTCCTAATAAATTTGTAAAGTAATTATAGAATTACTGTTATTATGCTAAACCTACAAATTAATCCTTTAAAAACCTTTTGCAAGTCTAATCATTAAAATTATGAAGCCCCACTATTCTCTCTTAATCACAGATTCCCGAAGGATTCTCTAAGAGTTTAAGGAGCAGGGCTCTAATTTTAAAACAAAAATATAGTTTATAAAACTATTTATTCTGCATAAAATTTATAAATCGACCATTTTAAAAGACTATATGAGACAAATATTTTTAATAACAATATTGTTGGTTTTTGCTTTGTTTGTTACTAGTTGTACTAGTGATACAACGCCGGTAACTGATAATACCGAAGATTTACCTGCAGCAACATCTTACACAATACAAGAAGTTTCTAATCACAATACCGAACAAGATTGTTGGTTAGTGATTGAAAATAAAGTTTATGATGTAACAGATTATATACCAAATCATCCTAACAATAAAATCTTAGATGGTTGTGGTAAAGATGCAACACAAATGTTCAGTAAACATCCAGCATCAGCCAAAGAAAAATTACCAAATTATTTATTAGGTAATTTAAATTAAAAAAAAATAAAAGAATTATCTGCTACAGCAGCTATAAAATAACTTTTTTAATCCATACAAAACAAAAGTTATCGCAATTACCTGTGAAAAGTTTAAGTAACCAAACCATAATATCAACCCAAGTAATATAGCTACTATTCCTTTAAACATAAAAAATCCTTTATTCGAACAACAACTACAACTTTCTACCATTTTCTTTTTGTCTGCCATTTTTTACCTCCAAAATAATCCCCATAAAATCTTTAGGGTACCCAATATATACAATATTACTGCTATAGACTGTTCAATACTTAAGATGCCTTCCCAAAGAATCCAACCTAATATTAACGAAACAATCCCTGCAAAAACTAAACCTGCTCTTTTATTAATACTTAAACCTCTAACATTATTTGACTTAACTAATTTTTTGGATTTTCTAACCATCAAGAATCAACCTCCATTTAACCTAAATTTTGATTCTTCTGTTTAAAAACTTTTCTTAAGCATATAACCTAAAATATATACTCGAACGAGCATATACTTTAAAACTTAGTACCTTTTTTATGCCAGATAATGGCGCAGCGTATACAGAGCCCGAGCTCTATTAATACCTTTAAACAATGTCCAAGAAAGTATTACTACCAGTATGTATTAGGATTACAAAAGAAAGTCCCTTCTATACATTTATCTCGTGGTAAGATAGTTCATCTAACCTTAGAAGATTTTTTTAAAGTAGATATATCCAACATAAGTCCAGATTACTATGAATTTGAGTTGAAAGTAATCCTTCACAGTTTGTTTAATCAAAAATGGCAGTCTTTTTATGAAGAATTAAGAAAGATAAAACTAACTCCTGAACAACTAGATTTTTACTATGAAGAAACAGTTCAAATGTTAAACAATTGGTTTAGCAATTTTTTAAGAAAGTTAAATCCTAAAGTAAAAGAACTGGCACTTCAAGAAGCATTTTCAATTATGAAACCAATGACTGAAGTACATTTTATTTCTCCCGAATTCCAAGTTCAAGGATTTATTGATGCAATTCATGATATTGATGGAAAAGTAAGTTTAATGGATTACAAAACTTCAGCTAAAGAATTAATAACTCAAGAGTATAAACTACAATTAGCTATTTATGCATTATTATACGAAGAGCAGCATGGCAAAAAACCTGATTCCGTAGGAATAGACTTTCTCAAACATAAACCTCATTATTTAGATGTTAACAGTGATTTAATAGCTTTCGCCAAAAATGAATGCAGATCTATTCAAGAAAAAACAATCTCAGAAGACATTGAAGACTATCCACTAAACACCTCTGCACTATGTAAGTACTGTGATTTTTACGATATTTGTTTTAAACAGAGAACTATACATGAATTCGATAGGACTGATCCAGATGACACAAGAGTATGATTATTTATCTGTATATGAGTTGCATTATGAAAAGATGATTGCTGACTGTGCCGAAAATAATAACATTGGGCTAGCATACTTTTGGCTTAATACTTACGAGAACGATTTATCAGCAAGTATAGATTTAATGAGCCCAGAAATGAGAAGGGCATGTATAGATCATTTTAACCGGTGTAGAGATGATTTAGAACAATTATTCATTATTGATGCAGTAGAGCAACATTTCGGTGAGGATGAAGAAAGAATAGAAAATTATTTAAAAAGATTAGAACAAGAGTGAACATGCAAGACCTAGAAAGGATAAAAGATTTTTTATTAAAAGAGAAAATTGATAATATAATCCTAAAAAAGATTTCTGCAGACCAGTCTATGATTAAGTTTGTAAACAATAAGATTGTAAAAACTGGTGTAGAATCAACAAGTAGTGTAGAAGTTTTTGTATCAAAAGACAAAAAGATTGTTATGACTTCTATAAAAGAATTTGATGACAAATCAATAAAAACCACAATTTCAAAATTAAGAACTTTCTTAGAACATTCACAACCTAACAAGAATTTTGTAAGCATCCCTGAAAACAAATATAATTATCAAGAAATAAAAGACCTTTACGATCCAAAAGTCGAAAGTTTAGATGAAGTAGATGTTGTAAACTCAACTATTAATTCCGCGTTAAAAAATGCTTCAAGAGTTTCTGGTACATTCGAAAAATCTCACGGTTCAATATCAATATTAACTTCTTCAGGGATTACACAAAAAGAAAAATTTTCAAATCTATATTTATCAGTCAGAGCGTTTAAAACTAAAGAGGCTTCTGGTCATAAAACTGGAAGTTCAAGAGTTTTATCCAAATTTAACCCAGAACAAATAGGAAAAGAAGCTGGTGAAATTGCTAATCTATCTATGAACCCTCAAGAAGGTGTTCCCGGCAAGTATAACGTTATATTTTCACCATTAGCATTTGCCCCAATAGTAGAAAGCATAGGGAGTGCTGCATCAATATTTAATGTTGAATCGGGTATGTCATTTTTACATAATAAGATAGGCACTAAACTTGGAGATTTTGATTTAACTGATAATGGTATATTAGAAAATGGCATAAACTCTATGAAGTTTGACTCAGAAGGTTATCCTACTCAAAAAACAGAATTAATTAAAAATGGTGTTCTAAAAACATTTTTACATAATAATTCTTCATCTCAAAGATATAAAACTAAATCTACAGGTAATGCCGGAATTATCTCTCCACACCCACATAATTTAGTTTTGGACGGAGTAAGAGGGAATGTTTTTGATGTAAAAAATGGTTTATACATAACAAATGTTTGGTACACAAGATTCCAGAATTATGCAACGGGAGACTTTTCAACAATACCTAGAGATGGAATGTTTTTGATAAAAAACGGTATAATCTCGGAACCTGTTAAAAATCTAAGAGTCTCAGATAATGTTCTAAACTTACTAAAAAACATACAACTATTTGGTAAAGAAAAAGAGCAAATTACAAGCTGGGAAGCCGATACACCATGTATAATGGCCCCAGTATTAATAAGGAATGTCAATATTACAAAACCGACAAATTAATTAATAAGCTTATTTTAACATTCTGAAAAGAGAGTGATACAAATGAAAAAAGATGTAATGAAAAATATAGACAAAGAATTATTTCTAAGATTTATGGTTTATGTAAATCTAGTAGACTCAACTGTTGACAAAGAATTAAACATGATCATCGCACAAAAACTAAAAGATGAAAATCTAATGAATGAAGAAGAGTTCAATAGAATTCTGCAAGGATTGCCTGCTTAGGAAAATTTATATACTTCAATTTTAAATAAAAATTTATGAAAACGTTGTTAATATTTCTAATTCTATCATTGATTATTATTAGTGCGTGTGGTCCATTAACTGATGAACAAATCTTAAATAATCCTACAAAAGCAATTGAATCGTGCGCAAAGGATTCTACAGATAAACAAGAAGGATGTTTTTCACATGTTGCAGAAATAATTGCCAATACTAGCCCAGAAACTGCTTATGAAGCATGTTACAATATCCCAGAAACAGAAGACACACAAAATTTACCAAAATTTAATTGTATACAAAGAGTAGTGGATTTTCAAAACACAACAGAATTAAAATTAAAAATTTGTAAAAAAATAGAAAGAGATGACTGGAAAAAAGATTGCGTTGAAAATGTAGCAACTCAAGAAACAGATCCTAATAATATCATTCAAATCTGTAACGAAATAGAAGATAGTAATTTTAGACTGCATTGTTATGGCGCAGTAAATGAAAATGATCAAAATATTAACGTAGAGTCTCAATTATTAATTTGTGATTCTAGGCCCGATAAAGACACATGTTATGACAATCTCGCGAGGAGTATTATAAACTCAAATCCTGAACAAAGTATAGAAATATGTAACAAAATCACTGATGAAAATTTCAAAACAAACTGTTTAAATCAAATTATGAATTTAGGAGATTTATCAGGAGAAAATTATAATTTAGCAATAAACGTATGCAGTTCAATGTCATCCTCATCACAAAGTAGATGTTACACAGATTTAGCAAAAACATTATTTTCCTCTGATTCAAAAAAAGCAGCAGTTACATGTAAAAAAATAACCAGCGAATCCAATATATTAGAATGTTACAAACAAACTTGGTTTACTTCAAGTGCATTAGTCCTAGATAATTATGATTATACTATTGCATTATGTAACTTTTTAGATTCAAAAAAAGATGATTGTTTAAACGCAATGATACCTATATTCATTGATGAATCGAGATCTACAGCTAGAGATATTTGTGAATTTATGTCTTCTTCAGCATTTAGAGAATGTTTAAGCTCAGTAGGTAATTAATTATTTTGAAATATTATCAAATTGATGCTAACAAAACCTTTATATTCCTAGATATTTAAGTAACATTTAATTATGGAGGTGTTATTTAATGAATAAATCAATATTATTAGTATTAATCCTAGTTGTTTCTAGTCTTGTTTTTGCCGCTCAGGGTTCAGATAATGCACAAACAAATTCAAACCAAGACAATGCTATTTCAACTAGCGAACAAACAAATAATATGGGGCAGGTTACACAGTTAAGGACTGCAAATGAAGTTAAGTCTATGATGCAAGAAAAACAACAACTAATGCAACAAGAGATGGTCGGTTTAAACGAAAAACAACAGAAAGTTTACCAAAACCAAAATCAAGTAAGATTAGCAGTTCATGCATTGCTTAGTATTGAAAATCTAACTGGTGGCATTGGAAAAAACGTTTCAGCAATAGCTAGAGAGTTTAACAATTCGGTAATGTCTACGATAAGAGCAGAAGAGAAAATTCAAACAAGATCTGGATTTACTAGATTCTTTGCAGGTGGAGATGAAACTACAGCAACAGAATTGGAATCTGAAGTAGAACAAAATGAATTGAGAATACAGCAGTTAACACAATTAAGAAACGAATGTCAATGTGATCAAGAAGTTAAAGACTTGATGCAAGAACAAATACAATTAATGCAACAAGAACAAACAAGACTTCGTGAGTTAGCTCAACAAGAAAAGAAATCTAAAGGCCTATTTGATTGGTCTTAATTTTTTCTCTTTTTTTGACTTCTTTAACAAAAATATAACTGTTCCAATAATTACTAACATAGTCAAACTGTATATAAGAAAATTATCTTCTGGATTAGGAAATAAAAGTAACACTAAATAACCAATTATTAAAACCGGAAATATTAATTTATTTGTTTTCATTTTTTATACTTCGCAACTAAACTAGCAACCAATTTTCCATCAACTTTACCAGAAAATTTTTTCATTATAATCCCCATCAAAGCACCATCTGTCAAATTTTTATTCTCATGAACTATTTTTTTAATTTCTTCTTCTAATTTATTACTATCTACTTGTGTAAATTTACCCAAATCAACTTTTTTACCTTGAGAAATTTCTAGCATGATTTCATTAACCGCACTTTTGTTAATTTTATTCTTCTCTAAAGCTTCCAAAATAAATCTAAACTCTTCTTCTTTAAATTCATATTCAACATTATATCTTGCTTTCAAATCTTTAGGAATTTCAATTAAAACACTAGCAATTAAAGTTTTATCTAATTTGTAATCATAATCTTCTAAGTCTAATCCAGATTTGACAAAACTTCTGGCTAGTTCAGAGCTTAATCCTTCTTTTTCGTATCTTAATATTTTTTCATCAATTAACTCTGGTAATTTAATTTTATCTAATCTTTGTTTATCAATCACTATTGGCTTGATGTCCGTTTCTGGGTACATTCTAGATGCACCGGGTATTGGTCTTAAAAATGTAGTTGCGCCATCAGGATTTGCTTTTCTAACTTCTTGTTTAACATCTCCTTTTAGTTGTCTTTCAACTTCATATTCAATAATTCTTGGCATACTTCTTAAATCTTGAAAACCTTTTATTTCAACTCTCGCACCATTTTTAACAGATACATTAACATCTTGTCTTATCGTTCCTAAACCTCTTTTTACTTTTCCAGTACTTCTTAATATCATTCCAATTAATTCAGCAGTTTCTTTGCAATGTTCAGCATTTTTAATATCTGGTTTGGTTCCGATTTCTATCAAAGGAATTCCTAATCTATCTAATCTGTAAGTAACTGAATTATCTTTATCATTTATTTTTCTTGCAGAATCTTCTTCCAAACAAATACTATCAATTCTTACAATTCCTTTACTAGTTTCTAATTTACCATCATAACCAACTAACATTGTTCTTTGAAAACCAGAAGTATTGGACCCATCAATAACATTTTTTCTCATTATTTGTACTTCATCAACAATTTTACAATTCGTTAATTTGCAAATTTGTAAAACTGTGTCCAAAGCATCTTGATTAACTGTATGTGGGGGTTCTTCATCAAACTCAACCAAACAAGTACTATCTGTATAACCTTCATAAATAAAATCTTTATGTTTTAAATTTTCAAATTCAGCAGCAATATCCACTTCACCTTCTTCTCCTGCCACCGCCCTCAACTTTCTTTTGATTAAAATATCGTGTGGATCATCTCTTAATTCAGAAGGGCAACTACAGAACAATTTATGGCTTTCTAATTGCTGATGTATTTCTAATCCTGCTTTAAACTGAATCTTTTCATAATCCATAATAAGAAAAAGAATCAACTATTTATAAATTTTAGTTATTCTATTATTGTGTCTAATTTTTTCAAGTTAAAGTAATTACTAGAATAATTATAAGCCCCAGCGTTCAAAAACACTAGTTTATCTCCAATTTTTGGATTTTTTAAACAAACATTATACCTAAAAATATCCATTGAATCTGGAGTAAAACCTTTTATTGTATAATTTTCTCCATTTTCTAATTCATTCTCAACTAATAATCTAACATTTGCCACAAAAACATCCATATCTGAATTATAAACTGAACAATTAACAATTATATTATTTTGATAAACACTTATTATCTCACATTCTAATCTTATACACGGAGCAGCAATAAATCTTCCAGGTTCAATAATCATTTTAATATTATTTGAATTCAAAAATAGTTTTAATTCAGTTATTTTATTAAAAATATTTTTCAAAATTTCTTTTCTATAGTTTTTATACTCTGCAGGTAAACCCCCACCAATATTAACTAAATCTATATTATTTAAGTTCTCTTTTGAAATACTATCTTCAAATTCTTCCTTCAATGACCATTCACTAACATTTTGAGTTTTTCTATGAAAATGAATTCCTAATTTTTTTATTCTTTTGTTTTTTCTTAATTCTGGCAATAATTCATTTATTCTTTTACTGTTAAAACCATAAACAAAATATTTACCAGTATGAATGGTATGTTCTTTTAATTTCATTCTTAGCAATAAATTAACTTCTCTATCTAAATTTTCCAATAAAATATTCAAATCATTTTCATTATCAATAACAAAATTATTTACATCTTTTAATATTTTTTTAACTGAATTTTTATCCCAAGCTTGCGGAAAATACCAAACTTTTGATTTATTTTTTATCAAACTTAAATCTTCAAAGCTATGAACACTAAACCAACACTTTCCTTCTAAAACTTTACCAACTTCGTTATTAGTTTTAAAACTATAAGAAACCTCATCAGCTAAATTTTTAACTATTTCTAACTGAGCAAATGCTTTCTTTTTATTTAAAATAAATCTAGCTTCCATATCAAAACGAGCATATACCTGGTTTTTAAAGCTTTTTATACACACAAAATTTAGAAAACATGATTAACTAAAAATTCTATGATCAAAGATACAATATAAAATAATAATAAATAAATCCCTTCTTTTTTAGTCAAAACTTTGCCCGACTTTACAAACCATATAGAAAGGAGCCCAGCCAAAAACATCATAGTTCCAGTTACATAAATAATCATAGGATTAAAACTAAATGGATTTATTAAAGCAAGTATCCCTATCAAAATAGTAGCATCTGTAATAACGGTTCCTAAAATATCTCCCAATGCTAACTCTTCGTGCTTGGTTTTTACAGCCCTTAAGGAAAATATTAATTCAGGCAAACATGTCCCAATAGCTACTATTGTTAATGCAATTAAAAATGGAGGTATTTTAACATCATTTGCAAAATCAACACCAAATTTAACAGTATAATACGCTCCACCAATCAAAAATGCTAAACTCAATACAAGTAATCCTAAATTTTTTAACCATTTCTTATTTTTAATTTTTTTAGTATGCTTCTTGAACATCTTGCTTTCAAAAGACAATGTAACAAAAAATACAATTCCACTTAAAACTAATAAAATTCCTTCAAGTCTTGAAAAATGACCATCAAAACCCAAAACAATAGGAACTAAAAGTAAAACTAAATATAAAAGATTATTTTTTAATATTTCACTTTTTACAGTTATTCCTTTTATTGAAAACAAAGCAACTATACCAAATACTAAAGATAAATCCGCTACATTAGATCCTAATAATGTTCCTAGCCCAAATTCGGGAATTCCTTGTATTGCTGAAACAATAGAAACCGTAGCTTCTGGAAATACTGATATTACTGAAATAATAAAAAAGCTAACAATAAACTCAGAAATATGAAACGCCCTAGCAACTTTTGAAGAATAATTTACTGCATGCTCTGCGCTTTTTATTAATACAAACAAAGATACAAAGAACAATATAAGATTTATAACCAACATAATCTTTTTTCGTAAATTCTATTTATAAATTATGCGAATTTATATGTTAATTCAACACTTTTAAATAGTCTAATTCTAATACAAAAACATGAAAAAAGAAGTCACAAAATTCATTTATTGGACACCAAGAATTTTATCTATACTATTCATATTTTTTTTAGCATTAATGTCATTAGACGTTTTTTCTCCCGAATTAACCTTTTGGCAGACACTATTAGCATTGCTTATGCATAACATTCCAACAATTATTTTGTTAGTAGCCTTATTAATATTTTGGAAATACGAAATAGTTGGAGCAATAGCTTTTATTTTAGCAGGACTAATTTATATTATACTTTTAATGAGAAATCCATTTGAATGGTACTATTTAGCGTGGGCCATACAAATTTCAGGCATAGCTTTCGTCATAGGAATCTTATTTTTTATTAACTGGTCTAGAAAGAAAAAAGAGGCATAATAACCTTTATATATAGTATTAAATTTCACTTTTTATGACAGAAGTAGTAAATATAAAATCTTTTCAATTAAGAGAAGAAATATATCAGGTTGCCCTGGATAGATGGGGTGATGAAAATTTAGCTAAAACAGTTTCTGATAATTTCCATAATAGTGGTTTACATTTGATTATTGAAAGCACAGTAAATGTAAAAGTATCAGATTCACTAGATGTTTACACTCGTTTAGGAAAAATTAAAGGTGTTGTGGCCGGTTTAGAAGAGAACATTAAATTAGCTCGAGCAGACAAAAATAGCTGTGCAGTCTATGTTGCTACAAATGAACCTAATGGTGCAACGATAATTACTATAAGGTACAACGATTAAATAGTTTATTCTTTGAATTATAGCATAAACAACAAAACTTTCCTAAGAGTTAAATTTATATATCTCTACTTTAAATAATTCGTTATGATAGAGAAGTTCAAAGTTTTAAATAATAAATTCAAAGAAGTTAAAGATTACGCTCAAGCAGATTGGATAAATGTAGTAACTCCAACCGATGAAGAAATCACAGAGTTAAATAATAAATTCAATTTAACCGAACTTTCAATAAAATCTTTAAATGATATAGAAGAAATTCCAATAGTTGAAAAAGAAGATGGAGTAATATTCTTGATTTCTAAAATACCGACAAAACAAGAATTAGGTTTAGAATATTCTACCGTGCCATTAGGAATTATTTTAACAAAACAAAAAATAATCACTGTATGTTTCTTCAAAAATGAGTTAATAAATTCAATTAAAGAACAAAAACTTACGTTTTCTACAACAAGATTTCTATTAAACTTACTCCTTAAATCATCTAGATTATATCTAAATTACTTAAAAGAAATTAATCGTAAAATAAACAAAATAGAACAAGAGCTTGAGAAATCTCAAAAAAATCAAGAATTAATGAATCTTTTAGATATCGAGAAATCTTTAGTTTACTTTGCAACATCATTAAGGTCTGGCCATCTTTTATTAGTCAAAATATCTAGAATGAAAGAGATAGTTAAATCAGAAGATGATGACGAACTAATTGGAGATGCAATAGATGAAAATAATCAGGCCATAGAAACAACAAATATATACTCTAATATTTTAAATAATTCTAGAAACGCTTATTCTTCTGTAATTGCAAATAATCTAAACTTAGTTATGAAGTTTTTAGCTGCCATAACAATAATAATTTCACTTCCCCTTTTAGTAGCAAGTATTTATGGTATGAATATTGCTCTGCCATTCCAAAATTTACCAAATGCATTTTGGATAGTAATGATAATTTCTGCAGTTTTATCTTTTGTAGGTGCATTTCTTTTCTGGAGATATAAACTATTCTAATGTTCTTGTAGAACATAATATCATAACTAATAAAAAGAACGAAATTAAAAAGAATGTATGTCGCCAGAAGATAATTTAAGACAACCGGAAATTCATGAGAAAGGCTGGGGTCGAGAGTTATGGTTAGCTAATTCTAATTTATATTGTGGAAAAATACTAGAATTGAAAAAAGGGAAAAAGTGTAGCATTCATTTTCACAAAATCAAGTTTGAAACGTTTTATATTTTAGAAGGCTTAGTTGAAATGCGTTTGTACTATCAAGGTTATCCAGGAGAACCAACAATATTAGAAATGCAAGAAGGAGATACAATAGACATACCTAGACATTTACCTCATCAATTTTATGGTCTAGAAGATAGTAGAATTTTAGAAATTTCAACTCAACACTTCGAAGAAGATAGTCACAGATATGTTAAAGGAGATTAAACTAATCCTTCTTTACTCAATTCTTCTAGCACTGCAATCATAACTAATGGAAAAGTTATAGAAACATCTCCTATGACAGTTACAGCATCAGAATTATCTTTAATTTTTCCCCAGCTTTTTGCTTCGTTCGTTGTAGCTCCAGACATACTTCCACTAGTGTGACTTGCAGTAGTCATATACACAGCATAATCTAGCCCACCATTTAACAAACAAGCTAAAATTGCATGATGTTTACTAATACTTCCACCTAACGAAATTAAACCTTTTTTCTCATCTTGTGAAGTAGACAATAATATATTTTGAAAATCTTTTACAACATCTACCATAAAATCAGGATTATTTTGTTGAAACATAAATAAATGAAATCCAAATGCACCATCAGTTACAGCTGGGCAAAATATTGGTACTTCATTTTTAGCAGCTTGATATAAAATTGAGTTTTCATCTTCTAAACTCAATCCAATCTCTTTAAACATTTCTGAAGGTGCCCACCTATGTTTTTTACTATATAACTTTTTAATAATAGGACTCATTAAATCTTCAAACTTAGAATAACTTTCGTTTTTAATAAATAAATTTCCAACTCTATTAATTCCTTTTTCATGTAACTCAATATCATCACTATCAAAGCCACCAATAACAAATTCTTCACCATGTGCTTTCATAATATCTTCTTCAATTCCGCCTATAGTTGTAACAATAACATCAACAAGTTTTAATTTTATTAACTGAGCAAAAAATCCCCTTAATCCGGAAGTAACCATATTAGATGTAAAAGTAATATAAATTTTACAACCATCTTTTTTCATTTTGATAATTGTTTCTTTAGCTTTTTTTAATTCAACACTTTGGAATCCAACTTTACCCATACTAGTAACTAACTCATCTACCTTCATTCCTTTCTTCCAGTGTAAATCCTTAACAAATTCCATATTTTTAGAGTAAAAATAAGGCTTTTAAACCTTATGATTTAGCAAATTTCTTCATTAATGCAAGATGTGTTATATCATAAGCATCCTCTAATATTCTATTAGCATGTATAATAAAATTAGAAGTGTCAGAATTAATGGCCAAACAATTATCGGATTTCTTTCTTATGTCTTCTCTCATCTTTAAAAGTTCAAATACTTTCTTCGGATCAGATTGATAATAAATTTCAAAGGCTTTTCTTAAACCTTCCCTAGACAAATCAATTATTTCTCTAATCTTTTTATCTTTTACAACACTCGAATTAATATCTGTTCTCCATATTCTCAAAATTTCATCTCCAATTTTTTCTAGTGCAAAAGAATAAGCAAACATTATTTTTCCATCTGCCGATTTAGAATAATTCATTTTAATTATGGCTCTTTGTAAAAACAAAATAAACTTATTTATTTCCCCATCTTTATTTTGGATAGTTTCATATTTTTCTTTACTTTGACTAAACATGTTTTCTATTGCAGAATCATAAAAATTGATAATCATTTGAAACGCTCTCTTGAATATCTCATCTAAATTTTGATAATCTAATCCTCCAACATCTCTTATTACATAATTGTTTCCTTCTTGAGATATGATTACAAAACCAATATCTTGATTTAAATTTGGGTAATATCCTTTATCTGATTCTAAATTAATTTCATCAACTCCACTAGCATAAGCAGCATTAATATAAACATACTTTGCTCTAAAAGGAAACTCAGATATATCCAGTTTTATCGAATTACCAATAACTTTCTTCTTTGATTTTAATATTAAATCCTTCTCATTAAATTCTAATTCTATCTCTTCTCCAGCTTTTAATCCATTATCTCTTATCCATTCTATTGGTAAAGTTATAGTAATAGCCTGTCCTGCTTGTTTTATTAATTTTCTCTTCATTTATATCATTTATATAAATTATATAGGAAATATATAAATGTTTTCTTTCGTCTTAAATATATAGAATGACAACAGAACAAACAATAAGAGGGTGGCTTGAAGATGGAAAACAAAACAAAAGCCTTACACATGTAATAATAGTTTGTGATACATTTGACTGGGAAGATTATCCTGTTTATGTTAATAGCAGTGATGATGTAAGAAAAATTTATGAAAAGTATGATAGACGAAATATGCAAAAAGTTATGGAAGTATACTCATTAAACAAAAATTTGGAGGAACAATTGGCTGAAACAAGAGCCTTTCACTTTGATTAAAATGAAATTTGTCGATTTACACCTTCACACAACCCATTCTGATGGAACTTGCTCACCAAAACAAGTAGTCATAGATGCAGCTTTGATAGGCAGCGAAGTAATCGCTATAACGGATCACGATAACACAGAAGGATTTCATGAAGCAGAACTAGAATCAAAAAAATGGGGAATAAAAGTTTTAACTGGGACAGAAATAACAACCGAAGATTATCATATCTTAGGATATAATTTTGATATAAATAATAAAAATTTTCAAGAGTTATTAAATTATTCAAGAAAATGTCAAGAAGATATAGTCAAACAAAGAATTGAAGTACTAAACAAACAAGGAATTCCGATAACATTAGAAAAACTAAAAAAATTATTTCCGACATCAAGACTTGGCAAACTAAATATTGCTGTTGCATTGTTATTAGACCAAGAATGTAAATTAAAAATAGGCAATCTAACACTAGAAGAAGTATTTACTAATTATTTAAGAAATAATCCATTAATGAGCAAATTAGATAAAACTAAACAAGTTACTCCAGAACAAGCGATTTCTGAGATTCATCAAGCTGGAGGAGTTGCAATACTAGCCCACCCATTTAAGGAAATAAAAGATACCCAAAAAGAATTAGCTTATCTATTATCTTTAGGTTTAGACGGTTTAGAAATACAACCCAATTATAATGAACAAAATAAAATTTATTTAGACTATGCAAAACAGAATAATTTGCTTATGACCTATGGTTCAGACTTTCATGGAGCCAGATATATAAAACGTCCTTTATTAAAAAGAGAAAATAATCATATACCTCCATTTTGGTAAGCCTTTTAAGAAGTCATATTTCTTAATTTAGCTAAACTTTTCTAAATTCTACAACTGGTTGCTCATCAGAACAATCAATAACCAAATAATTTCTATTAAACCAAGAACCAGGGTTAATAGTATATAACTTTCCGGGTTCTAATGTAACTGGTCGTTCACGTATAGGTTTTACTTTTCCATCAGAAAAACTAACGCAACTTTTCATATGATCGTGTCCTCTTATCATAATATTATATCCTTTTTCTTCCATAGCTTTGAAATTGGTTCGATGATAATAATCTTTTTCTAATCTATACCATAAATCTTTTGCTTTTTTTGGGCAACTCAAATAACTGATTAAACTACCTCTTAATCCTCCATGAACAATAATCGTACTATAATCTCCCCCTAACAATAAATCCTGATAATGATGTGGTCTATCTAACAAATCACGAATATAATTTGAAGCAAGTTCATCACGAAATAATTCTTTATGAAGTTGTAATGAAGTTTTTCTTTGTTTTTTTAATTCAGGGGACTTGATTTTTCCTCTTTTATATATTTCATAGTCATGGTTTCCAGGCACAACAATAACTTGTTTACCATCTTGCTCAAGTCTAGCTTGCAAATCCATAAAACTTCTAATAGATCTGACTTGGTCAAAATCTCCCAAACAAATTAATGAATCAATTCCATCATCTACGATAGGATTAAGTTTTTCTAAAAGTTTTCCGTGTATATCTGAAACAACTAAATATCTCATCCAATCTGGAACACAATAATGTTTTTAAATTTTAGTGTATTACATAACCTTGTGGAACCAAAAAAAACATATTTAATACAAAGATTAAGACAACCTACGGGCAATGCAATTCTCCCATATTCTTTCGGAGGGAATAGTGGTGGTCTATCTGATGAAGCTCTAGCAAAACTAACTCCTATCTGGACTTTTGATAACATGGGTTCATCTGGATTCGAATTAGGAGCAGTTCCTCATTCTTTAGATGAAATAGTAAATTATTCTGTTTCAGGTAATGCCTCAAAAGGTAAAATAATTCTCCAAAAAGATGTGTATTATATTTGTCATGAAGACTTAGCAACGTATGTAAGAACAACAATACGTCAACTAGCAAGAAATGAATCCAAACTTAAATTAGAATCTTCATGTTTATTAAAACCTAGTTTAGAAAACGATGAATACTGCAAAAACATAGTTGGCTGGTTAGAATTAAATAATCATTTCTTATTTTTTACTGATGAAACTATGTACAGAAGATCATTAGAAATGTTAGGATTAAAAACTATAAAATAAAATGGAAAGCCAAAAAAGAAATATATCCACTTTGCTTTTCGAAGCAGCTAAAACTACTTGGGAACATAGAAAAGGTAATATTGGCGAAATTTTCTCTCCTAATGATAATTTTTCAGGTTTAAGATATGTAAAAATTGATAATTTACCAACTGGTACAATTCTAAGTTCAAATTCTGATGGTATCGGAACAAAAATAGAAATTTCTGAAAGACTAGAAGATTTTACAACAATAGCTTACGATTTATTTGCAATGGTATGTGATGATACCGTTTCAAAAGGATTAGAACCAATTATTATTAATACAGTATTAGATGTTAATACTTTAAATTTACATGAACAACAAGTTTCACAATTAATTCAAGGTTATACGAATGCAGCATTAGATTCAAACGTAGCTATAATAAATGGCGAAACTGCAGAATTAGGTTCAAGAGTTTATGGTTATGGTCCGTTTAATTGCAACTGGTCTGCAACAGCGATAGGTATAGGAAATATACGAAGAGCAATAACTTGTCAAGATATTAGACCAAATCAATATTTAGTTGGTCTTAAAGAAAAATGTTTTAGATCAAACGGTTTAACACTAGCAAGACAAACTTTAGAATTTGCACTTGGAGAAGAATGGCATAATATAACTTTCAATAATTCAACATTAGGTAGACTAGCTTTAACTCCTTCAACAATTTACACTGAAGCAATAGTAGATTTATTTGGTGGATGGAATTTAGAAAGAGAACAAAAAGCAAAATTACTTGGTGTAGCACATATTACTGGTGGAAGTATTCCTGAAAAACTTGGAAGAGTTTTAAGAGTAAAAGGATATGGTGCAAAAATAGACGACCCATTTGAACCATCTGAAATAATGAAAGAATGCCAAAGATTAGGAAGAATTTCGGATGAAAAAGCATATTCAAATTGGAACATGGGACAAGGAATGATATTAATTACAGAAGAACCAGAAAAAGTTATGCAAGTATTATCTACTCACAGTATAGAATCTAAAGTTATTGGTAAAACTACCTATAACAATGAAATTAGGATAAAAAGCAAAGGGTATTACTCAAGAAATTCATTCTTATCTTACCCTCCTAAATAAAAAGCTTTAAATAACGTTAATTCTAAATATCACAGAGCTCACGCTCAAAAAAAGGAGGTCGTTTAAATGGCAAATAAAAGCGTATTAGACTGGATAGCATTAGTTCTAGTCATTATAGGTGGCCTAAATTGGGGATTAGTCGGTTTATTCAAGTTCGACTTAGTACAAGCAATTTTAGGTTCAGTAACAATTGTTAGAGATATAGTTTATATTCTTGTAGGATTATCAGCAATATACATGATATTCTACTTAAATAAGAAATAAATTTAATCTCTTTTTTTCTTTTTTTTCTTTTTCTAACAACTTCTTCCCAAGATAAAAGTATTCTCAAGCTTTTTTTGTTACAAATTTTGCTTCTTTCCATAATTTATCAAAGTGTTCTTGATAGTTCTTTGTCATAATATCTGAAACTATTTCGTAAGCAATTGTTTCTGGATTAAAAAACATCGAAGTTATTCTGTGTTTGCTTATGGCCATAGATATTGGTAATGAAAATGGATGTTTTCTTAATTCATAATTTCCCACTGGTAAATTATTTTTTTGGTATTCGTTTGCTGAATCTGAGTTAACTATGATCTTTAGTTTTATTTTGTTCTCTATTCTTTTATTATGAAAATTTTTGAAAAATACTTGCAATTTAGAATCAATTATATCTTTTCCTGACATTGCAAAAATACAGTATTCTTCTCCTTCTTTTAATTCATTTAATATGTTTAAGTAAGACGCTCTTATTCCTTTAAGTCCTTTATAAATTTGTGCTGTTTCTTCAATTTCTGATTTTTTTATTGCAAGTATTTCTGGTATTAATTGTTTCATTTCTGTTTTTGTCTTTTCTAATTCTTCTTTTTTTGACTCTATGTAATCAAGAATTGTGTTTGGGTTTGTGCATTGAAAATGATGAACTCCTTCTATTTGTATTGAACTTACTAGTCCTTTTTGCATTAATTTTTCTAGAATTAAATAAATTTTTGATGAAGAAATATTTGCTTTTTTCATTAGTTTGCCGGTGCTTGTTTGGCCTAGTTGGATTAGTGCTTGGTACACTCTAATCTCTCCATCAGTTAGTCCTATGTTTTTTAGTTGCGAAAAATCCATGGTTCTTTTTTATTTTTAGAGTATATAAATGTTTATACGCACCAAGGGGGAGAATGGATTAATATATTAATATCACTAAGTAGTAGTAAAGCAAGAAAACTTGCAAAAAAGACCTCAAAAAGAGGCAGGAGATAAAAATGAAAACAATGGAAAAAATCGAGAATTATATTATAGAAAAAACAAAATATCACCAAGATGGTATAGGAACTGCTCTAGTGATAGCAACTGGTGTCACTGTTCTTTCAGGACTTTACTTAATGACCCCAAGGAGAGATAGTTTTTGGGATAAACTTCCTGTAACTGAGATTATAGTAATCGAAGACCGTATTAGTGAGTTAGAAGAACTCATTATCGTTGAAAATGCTGTGAATTTTGGTGAAGCAACACCAACAATTACCTCTTTGCAAGAAGAAGTAGAAAAATTAGATGCATATTCACAACAGTTGAAACAACAGTTGAAAGATAGTCCAGAATATCAAGATCGCAAGAAGCAATTCAAGACTAGGAAAGCACTAGCGGGGTTAGGTCTATTAATGTCACTAGGGGCTATTCCTGCATTATTTGGTTCTGCAAAAATTTATGAAGGTATGGAAAGTAGAGTTCGAGAAAGGCAATACCGATAAACATTTTTCTTTTTTTTAATTTATTTTTTCAACAGCTTCTTTCCAAGATAAAGCTCTTTCAACTTTTTCTTCAGTTTTATTCCAACCATAATTTCCATCTAAATCAAATATTATTCCTCTAGTTCTAACTTTTTGACAAGCTAAAATATATTCTAAACAATCATCAATATTTGCATAAACTCCTTTTTGTTCGCAAATATGTGCTTTTTTGTCTCCTCTACCTTTAATCGAACTCCATTCTCCTGTATAATAAATGTCAGAAAATCTTCCAGGAAAAAATCGTTCTATTGATTCTTCTGTGCTTCTTCTCAATTCAGTTGCTCTTGATGTTAAAATAATTAGTTTATACTTCTCTTTTAAAACATCTATCCATTCTTGAGCACCAACAACAGGAACAATATTTGTAAATTCTTCACTTCTGTAAAACTCACGAATTCTTGCATTTGCTTCATCTTTTGTACAGCGCCAAAGTTTTTCTAAATCATAACTTTTTATATCCATAGATGTATAACTAGTTCTATCTTTTTTATTGTAATATCCCAACAAAGCCGGATTAAAACTAAGAGCAGTATCATCCGCATCTACGGCTACTATTAACATTAATTAGTGAATGTCAATTTGTTTATATAATTTATCTTTGAGAAGTATATTCTTTTATTTGTCCAAGTAATCCTCTAGTTTCTTCATTTACTATAATCTTTTTTTGACCATGATTAATCTTAAATCTAGGTCTTGGTAATTCTAAATCATCATAAACCCAATTAATTTGTTCTCCCAAAGATTTACAAATTTGCCCACCTCTTGGGCCATCAGCTTTGTGCATAGTCCAATGTTCACTATCTCCAATTGTTAACTCACCAGACTTAATTAATACATCGAGATATCTTATTGATTGGGGGTGATCTTGCAATAATCTATATCTTGCCAATTTTAGTTTAGAAAAATCTAATCCTCTTTCTTTCTTTTCGCTCAAGTAACTTCTTAATGATTCTATGGAATAAAATATTCCTGTTTGTTCAGTTTGATAGTTTAATTTACCTGCAACAAGTCTTGCAAGTCCAAGATATTCTTCTAATTTAACTCCGTTATAATTCAAAACATCTCCTTGATGAACTACATCTAATGCTAAGTCAAAACCAACTTCTGGTCCACCCAATAAAATTTCTAATTCATCAAATGCTTCACAAAATCTATCTTCTGGGATACTAGCAGCGCTAGCTTTAGTTTGATCGACACCTAATACCATTAAAACTTCTGCAATTGCCATAATTTCAATTTACAACAACCATTTATAAGTCTTTCTCTTGTAACCCCTGCGCAATGTTAACAGAACCAAAAGCTATTTAAAACTATTAGCTTTCCCCAAAACATGGAAACATTCATGAATTTACCAAATTTTGCAGAATCAAAAGTACTAATACTACCTGTTCCTTACGAACACACAACTACTTACAAAAAAGGAACTATAAACGGTCCTAATGCAATAATAAAAGCTTCAAACGAACTTGAATTATATGACTATGAATTAAAATCCGAACCTTACAAGGTAGGTATAGTAACATTAAAACCAATAATAGACTTAAAAAAATTAGAATTAATAAAAACAAATAAATTTCTTATCGCTCTTGGTGGCGAACACACAATAACTTTACCTTTACTAAAAAGATTTGATCAACAAGATTTATCAGTATTACATTTAGATGCTCATGCCGATTTAAAAGATAGTTTTGAAGGCAAAAAACTAAGTCATGCATGTGTTATGCGTAGAATTTCAGACTTTAATGATAGTATAACTCAAGTCGGAATAAGAAGTTTAGATAAAGAAGAATTAACTTTCATAAAAAGAAATAAAATTAATACATTCTTTGTAGATGATTTCGATATTAAAAAAATAGTTAAAACTTTAAAGAAAAATGTTTACATTACTATAGACTTAGACGTTTTTGATCCTTCAGTATTACCTGATGTTGGCACTCCAGAACCAAATGGATTGCAATTCAAACAAGTTACGGACTTATTAAAAGAAGTTTTTGAAAAAAGAAACGTAGTCGGTTGTGATGTAGTTGAACTTTGCCCTTCATCTCAAATTGTTTCTAGTTACACTGCAGCTAAATTGGTATACAAATTAATAGGTCTTTATTCTAAGAGTTTAGATTAATCTATTTCTTATAATTTCCCATACCGGGAATTATATGTCTAACACCACCAACATAATCTTGAACATCACCATAAAATCTAGGTATTATATGAACGTGTAAATGATGAACAGTTCTACCTGCAGCTTCGCCTTCATTTATTCCAATATTATATGCATCTGGTTTTTTATTAATCCCAACATGAGTTAACATTTTGTTACAGAAATTAACAGATTGATCATTTAATTTTTCATCAATAATTTTTTTATACAATTCTTTTAAATCAAGTCCTTCAATAACTTCCATAACTCCAGAAATTGCAGGTTGAAGATTTATCCACTCATGTTCTGTTAAATCAAGAAGAGAAACTAAATGTCTTTTAGGAATTACTTCCGCATGCCCAGGATTAACAGGAAATCTATCAAATCTAGCAAAAAAAGATTCATCTTCATAAAAAATTCCTTGTTTATTAGCATAAATCTTACAAAATGTACAATCACCCATAATTAAGTGAATCAAGTCTATTATATAAATTTTTCACAAAAACTCATCAGAAATTCTTTCATTAATTTCACCTTTCAAATTACTAGAGATTAATTTGTAATCTTTTTTATTACTTAACAACCAAGCTAATTTAATAAAAGCAGTTTCAGAAGTCATATCTCTTCCAGAAACAATAAATTCTTGTAATTTTCTACCAGTTGAATAAACATTCATATTAACTCTTCCAAAAACAGTTTGTGTACACATCACAATCGGGATTTTTAGATTTTTCAAAGCATTATAAATTTTAACATTTTCATTTATTGGTGCATGTCCTAAACCTGTACCCTCTATTATTAACCCATTAAAATTCTTATATTTACTAATTTCAGAATAATGCATATTTGGATGTACTTTCAAAATACCAATCTTTAAATTTTTATTTAACAAACTAACTTCTAAAATTTTACTTTTATCTTTCTTAGCAAAATCATGAACAATATAATCTATTCTTCCATCTGTACTAACTGAAGCAATAGGTTTACTATTAATCGATTTAAATGCATCTCTCCTAGAACTATGTAATTTTTTAACTTTTAACCCGGGTAATATATAACAATTTTCATCATTCATACTAGAATGCATACAAACCGCAACCCCAGAATAATTAGACTTAACAATAAATTGAGCTGCGCAAACCAAATTCAAAGCTGCATCTGAACTTCCTCTATCCGAACTTCTCTGCGAACCTACTAAGATTACAGGAAATCCTAAATTTTCTAACATAAAGCTCAAAGCAGCAGAAGTATAGTGCATGGTGTCAGTTCCATGTGTGATTATAACTCCTTCAACATTTTTACACTCTCTTTTAATTTGCAAAGCTAACTTATTATAATCTTTAAAACTCATATCTTCAGAAAATATATTAGAAATCAACTTAGTTTTAATATTTGC
>PNOQ01000057.1 GCA_013824915.1 Nanoarchaeum sp.
AAACTCACCGATATTAACAAATTCAACAGAAGTAACACAAGCACACAGAAAAGAAAGAGAATTTTACATAGACTCAATCTCTACAGAAGATTCAATACCGGTGTCATATAATCAAAAAGCAATACCTACGGGCAAATTTGCTGATGAAGATATAACTGCTTTCTTATTTGGTTCACAAGCGCAAGCTTACGGCCAATTTTTAAAAAAAGCAGGAATAAAACAAATGCCCATTTATTTAGTTGACAGAACTCATGTAAAAAATCAATCAACTCCATTCGCAAGACAATGCTGGTTTATCAGTCTTGACTACGGTTCTGGACTTGATGGCTACTACAGGAGCCTTGCCTATGGCCATAGGCTTCGTGGGGTGCGTTGCGCCTAAGGCAATACACAGAAATTTTAGGAAGTTTTTAATTCTTATTAGTGTAACTACTCTTAAGTTATTAAAATAGAAATGTTTATAAACTATTATTAACCTTGAAAGCTGTGATAAAAATGACATTCAATGTTGATAATTATAAGGAATTAGTACAAAAGTATGCTGGCTATATGCAAAGCATTCAAGATTTTGATAAATTTAGATTTAGTGTAGAAGGTAGAAAACAACTGGGTTTGGATTCAGCTTTAGCTAGTGAAATTGCTTTTGAGAAAGCTCCTGATGAATTAGTTTATCAAAATTTAGAACAAGTTATAAGTGATTTTTCAAAAAGATTTGAAGCAGAAACAAGATCAAATTTAGATACAATAGTAAGTGATGCTCATGATGCTTTGACAGCCGATGGATTATTGGGTTATCTTATTGGTGCAAATATCAGTCCTGCTAAAGGTAAATATGACGATGTTGTCGCAAAACATCAAAAACTAACCAAATACAGACAAATGGTTGAAACTGCAAAAGAAACAAAAGATAACAAACAAGTAGCTGCATATTATATGGAAAAACATAAAGGTAATGAAGCTATATTAAACTTAATAGCTTATCATGCTAGACATAGTGGAAATCTTTTAGTTGAAATATTTGAACAAAAAGTTTTAATTTCTGCAGGTCAAGAGTTTGTAAGTTATTTTGCAGATAAAGAAGGTACAACATTGGATAGCGATAAATTAAAAGATTATTCAGCTTATGCTTTTGGTTCTGTTAAAGGCGGAAAATCATTTAGTGATGCAACTTTGAATTTAGCTATTCAAACTTATTTAACTAAAAAGAAATAAACTTAAAGGAAATTAAAAATGACAAAAGAAAGATATATTGATTTGGAATCACATCCTAGATTCGTTGAATTAGATGAAAAACGAGCACGACAAGAAGAAAGGTTTAGAGTTTATGATCAATTAATAGAAAGACGAGCAGAACAAGAAAGGTTTAGAAGAGAATATCAATTAGACTTAGCAAGAATAGCAGAACGAGAAGCAAGTTTTAGAAGAGAATATCAATTAGAAGAAGAAAGAAGAGCAGAACGAGAAGCAAGTTTTAGAAAACAGTATCAATTAGAAGCAGAAAGACGAGAAGAACAAAAAAGAAGTTTTAGAAGATATGATTCAATTGCTGATCGTTTTAAATAAACTAGAAGAACTAATTAAAATTTTTATTTTGGTGGTTCTGGAATAAAATTATTTTTTATTTGAATTATTTTTTCGCTTGAAATTAATCTTGATGTTATATTACGCATAACTCTTTCAAATTCTATTGCTCTTGCAAGTACTATGTCTATATCTTTACCGGACATTGATTTTACTGTGCCATGAACTATATCATGAGCAAGTTCGTACATTTCTTTGTACCAAATAACATATTTTTTGTCTAGCATTCTTTTAGAAACAAAAACTTCGTTTAACATTTCTGTAACATGTTCTGGGCTTGGAGGAATTTGATTACTAGCCATTAATGCTGCATGAGATGCATCTACCATAGACCAATATAAATGTTCAATTGAATTAGTCATATCAAATTTAGATCTAGTAATATGCATTGGAGCTCTTCTTAATGTTAAGAAAATAGCTTCTGGACTTGGTCTTATTCTGCCTTTAGCTAATAATATTTTTATTGGATCAAAGAAACCGCCGAAATCTATTAATGGTTGACCATATCTAACAATGTTAATAGCTGCTGGTTCACCTTCTCTAATATCTTCCCAGAAAGTACTTAATGTTACGGTGTTGATATGTATTCTTTCTGCGTATGTTTGTTTTTCTGTTAGTTTAGATAATTCTTCTCTGTACCAAGCAATTAATTCTTGATCCCATTGGATAGAACAATCATCAATTATTATAAGAATATCAATATCGGAACCATTTACTGCTTCACCTTTTACAACACTACCAAATAAAACTATAGATTTTATTGCTTCTTGAAATTGTTTGTAAGCTTTTGTTGCAAAATCGTAAGCAATTTCGTAATCAGTTTTAAGTTTAGAAGGCTTAAGAGTTACTGGTTCTAACTCTGGAAGTTTTTTAATAACTTTATGTTTCTTTTTTATAATCTTCTTTGGCATAATAAGATTTTGATTTTAGTTATTTAAAAATGTTTTTGTTTTAAACTTGAATAAGTAGAATAAACTTGGCGGATTAATTCCGGGGATGTATTGCTTTCTGCTAGTTTTTTTAATACTACCCAGCATTCAATTCCTTTGTCTGTAAGATATGCACGTGCTAAACCATTACTTGAACTTTTGTATTCTTCATATAATGGGCTACGAGTGGGATAAATAAAAGGGGAAGGTACACTTCTACTAATCTGTTCATTATTGTCTACTATTGAAGCAAGTTGGATAAAATCTTGTACATTAAGATCTGTGTTTTTTAATGCATCTTCGATAGTTTTTATTATTGGATTAGTCATAAATAGTAAAACGTTAAAATTAATATAAAACTTATGATTTTAAAATTAAACTAGAAGCATGTCGCTTCTTTTTACTTCCATCTCTATTGTTTTCTTAATTCTTTCTTTTTCCAAAGGAATCGTTCTTGTATTAACAACTATTTCGGATGCGTTTCCGTTTAATTTTTCGAATAACCATTGAGATACTGCATCACTTGTGCTTTTTGGGCCGAATAGTAAATTAGCTGTTATTAAAGTTGGATTTCCATACATTTTAAGAACTAATTCGCCTTTGAATACTAATCTAGAACCATCTGGTAATTCAAAATAATCATCAACATGTAAGTCCTCTTTTGGGAACATAGTGTTGGTTAATCCTCTATTTTTTGTACTAATTTCTAATTTCATGTTATTTGGGAGTGTTTTCCAAGATAAAAAGCTTTTGTTTATTTTATTTTTTGGCTTAAAAGTGGCAAAAACTGAGGTTTTAGGCTTTTTGAATAGTAAATTTTATAAATAGGAAAAATTGTTTTTAGTTATGGATTCAAAAAAAGTAGCTATGATTATTGGTATTTCTGTACTATTACCTATGTTTATAGTATTATTTATGCAAGCAGTTTATTCTGAACCTCATTATGAAGATTATTGTACTTACAATTATTATGATGCACCTATAATTAAGCCGGCTGATAACTGTAGTTATAGTTATGGTCAAGAATATGCTGATTGTTTAAATGCAAAAGGTGAACCTAGATTTAAGTATGATAGTGAAGGTTGTCAAGTTTATGAAAATTGTAGTTTTTGTAATTTAGAATTTAATAATGATCAAGAAATTTATAACAGAAATATATTTTTTATGTTAATGCCTTTGGGTTTGTTAATAGTTATACTAGGGATATATTTTAGTATTGATTATTTAGGTGCTGGATTTATGTTCAGTGGTTTAATTACTATGTTTTATTCTACAACTAGATATTTTTCAGATATGAGTGAATTATTGAGAGCTTTAGTTATATTGATAGAATTATTAGTTATTATTTGGATTGGTCATAAAAAGATTGGTAAGAAGAAATAAAAAAGTGTGCACCGACAAATTTAAATATAAACTAAAATAGATAGCTCGATATGGAACAAAAAGAGAAAGAATTAAAATCTAAGCTAAGGCTAGATATTAATCGTAGTTTATTGGCCGTATGTTTTACAGTTTTTGCTTTAATTATTTCTATAAACCCTTCATTGTTTAAACAATCTTTTTTAGTACCAATACAATTAACTTTAGCAATTCCTTTATTGCTTAGTTCCATGTTCGCAAGATCAAAATTAGCATATACCACAAGACCAAAATTGTGGGACAAATATGGGTTTTTCACTTTTTTGGTAGGTTATTCTTTTTTAATAAATGTTTTAGGCATTCTTCTTTCAATATCTATAGGTTTAAAATTTGGTCTCACATTTTTAATTTTTAATATGACGATGTCATTGATTTATTCTACATTTGAAATCATTGAGCATAAATCTAAATTGGTTTCAAGAATAAAAAAAGATTTATTGTTTATAATACTTTTATTGTTGGGTGGAATTCTTCCTTCTCTTGGATTTTATTAAAAATTAATTATTTGCAACTTTATCCCATAAAAACTTGTGATATTTTTTGTAGTTTTCAGCAAGTTCTTCGCTTTGGATTACAAATACACTGATATTTTTTCCTAAAATCATTTGGGCAACTTTATCACCATAAATAACGGTGACTGTAGGATTACCTGAGAATTCTTCTGGTAGAAATTTAGAATCAGGAACTAATTTTTTGTCTACTTCTTTTGTTTTTTCATATCTAAACAAATGATAGCTTCTAATCTTTTTTTTAATTCTTCTTTGATTCCATTCTTTCCAATAGGCAGGAAATCTTTGTGGGACATAATTACCTGAACCAATCCAATATATTGAGCCATAATTTAACATGTCATCCCAGACAGCTTTCATACCTTCTGCTCCTTTGAATATTTCTGCAAAGGTTTCCTGTTTTTTGGATTTGAATATGCTTTGTATTGAAGGAATCATTTTTTCAACTTCATCCTTTATTTCATTTAAGTTTGATTTTTTTTCTTCAATGTAACTTAGTATTTTATCTGGATTTGATATTTTGAATATCCTTTTACCATTTTCTTCTGCATATGAAACTAGACCTCTTTCAATTAATTTGTTTAAAATGTCGTATATATTCCTCCTGTCTATTCCTACTTTTTCGTGTATACTGTTTATAGATGTTACTCCTATTTCTAATAAAGCATCATATACTTTTACTTCTCCTTCTGATAGTCCTATTTTTTTTAGTACTTCTAAATCCATACTTTTACAGTTATTTCTAACTATTTAAACTTTACTAAATTATGGTAGTGTTACATTACCACAAATATTTATATATGCTTAAGTTACCACTATTATATAACAAAAGAGGTCATAGCTGCGGACCCTAAAGCAGCAGGATAATTAAAAATGAAAGCAACAATAAAAATATATTCAGGTTTAGAATTCTCGCGTCCAGCATACAAAGGTAATTATGCTGAATGTCAAAGACAAATAGCACAAGCTGGAGAACAAACTCCAACATATGCTCAAATAGCAGACCTAGCATATGAAACTATAGTTGAATATCCAAGTAATGAAATGAAGCAAATAATAAAACAAAATGGGTTATTTGGATTTACAGGCAGTTTGTTTGTTCCAAAAGGTGTTTATGTTCAAGATAGACCAATATTGGGCTCAGATGGATTACCAATAATGAAAGAATCAGAACTAGAAGCTAAGTTACAAGCAGGAGATCCTTCAGTAAGATTTGTTGAATCAGGTTTTAAAATAGGGAACCATTCTATGAATGACCTGCGAGTGAATCCTTATGTTATCGCTTTAGCGGGTAGACATGGAGCAACACAATTAGCGTATATAGCTAGTAATTATAAAAATGACTCTTATGTTTTCGGCTTAGAAAACGTATGTAAACCAAAAACAATTGTTTCTGGTGGGCTTAGTGTCTACACCCAAGACTTTGATGACGGGCTTTTCGTAGGTGGCAACCGTGGGGAGGATAGTCGTACTTTTGGTATGATACCTAAATCTGGGGAGGTGAAATAAAAAATGAAATCAACAATAAAAGACGGAAGAACAGAACTTACAACAAGTTCAGGTTTAACATTCGCATATCCAGGATATTATGGAAACTATGCCGGATGCCAAAGAAAAATAAGACAGGCAGGAGAACAAACTCCAACATATGCTCAATTAGTGGATATAGTATATGAAGCTGTAGTTAAAGACCCAACTAATCAATATTCGCAAGAAATAAAAAAAATTATGAAACAAGATTGGTTATGGGGGTCTACAAGTAGTTTATTTGTTCCAAGTGGTGTATATGTTCAAGATAGACCAATATTGGGCTCAGATGGATTACCAATAATGAAAGAATCAGAACTAGAAGCTAAGTTACAAGCAGGAGATCCTTCAGTAAGATTTGTTGAACTAAATTTTGAAAAGGTATTTGATTTAGTAAATAATCCATATATTATTGCTTTAGCTGGTGAACATGGAGTTGAACAATTAGCTGAGATAGCTAGTAGTTATAAATCTCCCACTTTTGTTTATAGCTTAGAAAATGTAATCAAGCCAATAGCAAGAGTTTCCGCGCTTACAGTAGGTAACTGGGTCTTTGGCGATGGACTTGGTATCGTTGGTGACTTTCATGGATTCAACGGAGGGGGTCGTGCTTTTGGGGTACGTGAGAGCTAAACAAAAGTTTAGGAAGTTTTTTTAACTTCTAATTTTCTTTTTTTATTGATTTAATTTTCTAACACTTACTATGTCTGCTAAACTGAATATATAACTACTTTCGCTTATTTTTGAAGAAGTATTCGAGCTACCCTCAAAATAAGCTTGTTTCAACGGAATACTTAAATTAATAGTATCTCCCTCATCAATTTTAAAATCTACTAATTTAAAATTATTCCCTATTCCTCCAAGGCATAGTAGGACTACATCATTATTTTCTAATCTTAAATTAAAACTATATCTTTCAGGTATAGCATAACTCCTAATATCCACTTGTTCTGGTGTGTACATCTCACCTATAACTATACCACTTAATTCATAATTTGATCTAACAATAGTGGGTGTAATTGGTGTTGTTGTTATTTCTGAACTTTCATTTTGATTATTACATCCAACTAATCCAACAAGACTTGCTGTTAAAGCTAAACTTGTTGCTAAATTTTTGAATTTCATTTTTAATTTTCCTAACTAGAATTTTGGGAAACACAAAAAGATATATAAATTTATTGATTTGGAGTTCCAGCGAATCTACTTCTGTTTCCTTGTGATTGACCACCTAATTCTTTAGGTAATCTTGAGAATCCACCACCGTAAAATGTGTCGAAATGTTTCTCTGGAAGTATATCTCCATAACCTACTAGGTATGAACCGTATAAATCACGAGAGTCAGCCCAACTTGGGCCAGCATCATAGGAATACATTGGTGAATTTAAATATTCTAAACTTTCAGGTATTGGATTTGCTTTAAACTGATTGATAAACCCACCGGCTTCTATAACTCCGATTGCGTTTTTATCTGCTTTTTCTAATTGTTTTAAGTGTTCTTTGATTGGAACATCTCCCATACCTAATGGTAAATGTGAATCTGTAAAACCAAAATTATCTGTAAGATGAATATGTTTAACTACTGGGGCAACTGCTTTTGTTTCTTTTATAAAATCTTCATCTTCATAACCTTGTTTTTTTAGATGATGTATGTGACCTACGTCCCAGGTTGCACCGATTAAATTATTTGCTATTTTTTCTGCTTTTTGTCTATCTACTTTTTGTTCGTCTACTAATTTTCTAACAAATTCTTTTCTGCTTTCTTGTACTAATCCTTTTAATGATTCTCCTCTGGATAAAACCATGTTAGGAAAAACATTTTCCATTGTTAATAATGGTGCTTTTTCACCGTATTTTTTATAAGCATATGCTGCTACATTTGCAACAGTTTTTATTGAATTCTCTTTTGCAAAATCTTCTGTTGTAACAAATTGTTTTGGTGTAGGCAAATTACTTAACAAAGATAATTTTTGATCCATCATATTTGATCTTTGCTCGAGAAATTGCGATTCTCTTTTGCTAAATTCTTCTCTTGGCAATCTTTTACTTAATTCTCTCAATTTGGCATATTCTTCGTCTTCACTTTTAGATATATCTTTAGCTAGCTTAATGACTTTTAACGTTCTTTCGTCTTCTGCCCCTTTGTCTTTGAACTTCATGTATTTATGATACAAATTATTTAATCCAGAGTCTAACTGTTTATCATGTTCTTCAATCTGTCTATTGTGTAAGTCTATTTGAGATTGATATCTACTGAACTCTCTTCTTTCGTCTTCATTATCTTGATGTAAAACTAACCTAAGATATTCTGGGTTTAACTCTATATCTTTATTTAATTTTTGTAATTTCTCTTTTGATATTTGGTAACTCATTAATTGTAATTTTTCTTGATCCCAACTTGTTCGGTTGATGTTGTCGAGAATTTCTTGTGGAGTAAATGTTCTTTTGCCAGATATATAATCTTTTTCTTCTCTTTTTAAGGGGGTTGGTTTTCCAGTTTCACGATCTACGGCGTAAACCATAGTTATTTTTTCTCCACGTGCCCTTTCTTCAGGTGTTAAATCTTTGTAATCTCTATCTGTGGGCCTTGCTTTTTCAGTCATAGAACCCGGAACACCTATAGTTGTGTGAAAATTAACAGGAATGTTTTCTTTAGGATTTAATTCGTGAGCTTTATCTAATACCAATTTCATATAACGTTCGCTTTCTTTTCTTTCATCTTCAGACCATCCTTGTTGTGAGAAACCTGCGGGATCTATTATAGGTGCATGAACTGACATTTTTGCGCCAGTTATTTCTGCAAGTCTTTTCATTTCTTGAAAATGTTGTTTTGGGATTTGTTCAAAAATTTCTTGTTGGATTCCACCAACTTCTACATTTTTTATACCTGCGTTTAGAACACGACCAAGTTCAGTAATTTGATTTGCAGTTTGTGGATTTGTTGTAGTACTTTGTCTAGAAAAAGCTAAAGCGGTATCAGAATCCATTCCAGTGTTCCTTCTATTGTGAAATAATGCCATTATGTAATTTCGTATTTTATATCTTCAGTCTTCGGTTTTCTTCTTTTTAACATTTCCGGTATTTCAAAGCTCTTGAACCTTTCAAAATCAGTAGATTTTATAGCTCTTGTTTCATCTGTAGTGGAATAATTTTGTGGTTTTGGTTCAAAATAATTTCTTATTTCTGCCGTGCTTAAATTTAAGTTGGATATTGCATCTCTTCTTGTTGGGTTAACTGATAAGTCTCTTATCATACGTTCTCTTTCAGCATCATAATTAACATTTCTTGTATAATTTATCTTTTGAAAGAAATCTTGTTTTTTTTCTTCTTGAGGTAATTTTTCTTGTAAACTTTCTCGCTTTTCTAATTCTCTTTTAGGAATATCTATTTGCTGTTGAGGTATTTGTATTCTTTCTTCTAAAGATTCTTCTTGAATTATTTGATTAAGTATTTCTTCTATTTGTATAATTAATTTTTTATCTTTTGTGGATTTTATTTTATCCATCAAAAATTTTATTCTTTCTTCTTTTTTTGTAATTTTTTCAAGTTCTTTCTTAATTTTTTCTATCATCTTACCAAGTTACCATTCTATGAGATTTCTTAAAAACACTGTACATAGTATTACAAATCTCTATTGATTTCTGGTCAACTTTCTTTTCAAGTAGTTTTAAGTGATATGGGGTCGCTTCTTTCTTGCTTGTACCAAACAAAGTTCCCAACGGAGAAAATATTTCTTTAAATCCTGCAAAAGGATTTGGTAAATCTAATCCTTTTGATTTTTTCTTTTCTTCTTTTTTTACTTCTTTCTTTTCTTCTAAATATTCATCAAGACTTATTTGTAATGAAGCTAGACTTTTATCTGTTAATTCTTCTATTATACTCATGTCTTCGTATACTTCATATGCTTCTATATCTTTTATGTCTTCATCTGTTAAAACATAAGACCTGAAAAATATGTCTATGACTCCAAGATGAGCGTAATGTGTTGATTGACCAGACCTTGCTACTTGTGGTGCGGTTCTAAATTTAAATTCTGTTTCTAAGCAAGCATAATATTTTTGTTTTGTTTTTAATTTTTTAACTATGCTTTTTATTTCATCAACATCTTCTAGTTTTATTTCTTTTTTACCAAATAATGTTAATTCCATTTGCATATTGTTGAATGTTGAAATTATATCTGGTGAGTTTAAACCGGCCTTTGTTTTGAATTCTTTCATACCAAGCTTTTGTGCGGCCCTAAGATAAGGCTTAGCCCACTTAGTATAAAGTCTTAATGAGTCAATTTGGGCTTTTAGGTAATGTCTTTCTAAATCATATCTTTTCCTTAATTCTATTTCACTCAATCTTTTCCAAGTTTCGTACTCTTGGAATTTTTTTAGTAAAATTGCTTTAACTCTTTTGTTTAAATCAAAATTATTTATTGCTTTTCCGTTTTTTACTTGGAAAAATGCATCTCTTAATGTAACAAATTGTAAATCTCCACGAGTTAATTGATTAATACTTCCTAATCCTGCTTTTATATCTACTTGGTCCATCCAAACAGATCTTAAACCAAACTCTGCGCCTTGTCTTGTTGCTGCGTCTGGCTGTTTTTTTGGATCCAAATCTGAATATAATGCTAATCTTTGTTCAAATTCTTTTAAATCATAAATTAAGTTTATTATAGTTCTTAATACACTGTTAACTACTTCTAGTATTTTCATTGCACGGTCTTGCATAACTGCCGCCCTAGTTCCTAATTCTCCAAAGAAACCTCCACCTACTGAAGCTTCAAATTCTTCTTCTGTTTTGTTAACATCTAATTTTAATCCGGTTTGGTTTCTCATAAAATCTAATGTCCAGAAATAAACAGGTTCTAATGTTTGACCAAAAGTGTCGTATGTAATATGATATTCTATTGGGTCTTTATTGACTGTGTCTAATTTTGAAATTCCTTTTGTTTTAATTTCGCTTACTAACGCTCTTCTTAGTTCTCTTCTCTCATCTGGGGATTGGCTATCTTTTATTTTTTTTCTTAATTCTACTATTCTTAACTTTCTATTTGTTGATTGTTCTTTAGAGTTAGAACTATCAGAATATTTTTTATTCAATCCACTTAAAAAAGAACTTACATCACCCATGGATTATATCTTATAACTTAAGTTTTTAAAGATTTCTGTGCGTAGTTTTGATAATGTTATTGCTATCTTTTGCAAAAGATAAAATTTTTATTTCCAAATTTTCTTTAAATACTCTATTGAAGGGGATACAACTTTTGATAAATACACTGCTGAAGTTAAAACATCAAAATTATTTGGGGGCAATATAATAAATTCACGCCCCTTATTTGCATCTCGCATAGCTCTTTCATCTAAATCTAATACTCTAACTCGATTATCTTGTGAATCTGTTGTAGGAATATAATGATCTTGATCCGGAATAGTTAGTGTAGGCAAACCTGATTCAGCCAAACCAAACCTTAATGAAGTCTTTCCAGTTATTTTATCCTCGGCTATTTTGATGCTAGGAAACATTTTGTCTGGGGGAAGAGAGTATGATTCATCGTTAACTATCAATTCTAATCCTAAACTTCTTGCGATATTCGCGAGTTCTTCCCCAAATGGAAGCATACTGGCTGTATGACTTGCCTTATTTATATCACTTGCATTAAATTTTTTGAAATAATCGAAGAATCTCATCAAATAAGCGATATGTATCATATTATAACACTCTACACCTAGTCTTTTCCTGCTTTCACCAGAAATATACTCTTGTTCATAATCGATAATAGCAGGATATCCAATATCAGTGTTACTTGCTATAGCCAACTTTTTTCCTAATAAGCTTGAAAAAGGATAAAGTAGTCTAGTTGAAAAAGAGTTTTTAGACTGAACCCCAAAGAATGTCCAGAGAAGATTATTAGCCATTTTAAATTCTAAACCTTTATCACTTATAACATAATTATTAAGATAAAAATCTTTTGAGCAAAAACCTCTTTCTTCTTTTATTCCCCAGTTGGGCAATGATGCACTAGCTAAATCTGAAAACTCCCTTCTTTGAATTCCTTGAATTTGTGTTTCGTCCATTTTCTTCTGTTATTTAATTATACCACAGTGGTAACTGTAATGTATTTAAATTGTTGCTGTAAACAATTTACAACAATTAGAAAGGTTTAAATATTTGAGTATTATTTAGAATAGATGGATCTTTTAGACTCATTAAAAAAGTTCGGATTATCAGAAAAAGAGGCTAAAGTATACTTGGCTAGCTTAGAACTTGGAGATTCTTCCGCTAGTGAAATCTCTCTAAAAAGTAACCTCCCCAGAACACTTATGTATGACATATTAGAACGACTTATTGAGTTGGGTCTTATTTCTTATTCAATAAAAGATAATAAAAAATATTTCAATGCTGCAAGCCCAAAAGAATTGATTAGGATACTCAAAGAAAAAGAGGAAGTTATTAAAGAGATATTGCCCCTACTCGAAGAAATACATAAAACTGAAGGAATAAAAAGGCCCAAGGTTGAAATTTATGAAGGAAAAGAAGGCATGAAAACAGTAATGAATAATATCTTGCGTTCAGATATAAAAGAATTTTTTGCTTATGGAAGTTCACGTTCTTCATTTGAGATTATACCTGCTTTTATAGAAGAGTGGCATAAAGATAGAATTAAAAGAAAAATTACAATGAATATATTATATAATAACACAAAAGAAGCCAGAGAAAGAGTAAAAACCTGGACAAAATCTTTAGAATATGTGAATTTTAAATTTATGCCAATTGAATTAGAATCCCTAACTGCAACACTTATTTATTCTGACAATGTAGTTTTGCAATCTTGGACAAAAGAACCTTTTGCAGTTGTTATAGAAAGTAAGAATATGGCTGAAAATCAAAAGAGATATTTTAAGGAATTATGGAAAATAGCGAAGAAATAATTTAAAACAATTCCCCATTATTAAAAACTGAAGTATGATGAGATTAAGTTTATTTTAAATACATGTTGTATAATCTTACTTGTGTTATATTCTCGCCTAATTTGCCTTTAGACTCAATATAACCAACAACAACCATTGGTCCTTGTACCCAATCTACTCTAAAATTTAATTCTCTTGGTTGACTAAACATAGGATATGTAACAGAAGTTCTAGATGGTGTAATTTGAGAAAGCAAAGATGTAGAATCTTCAATTAACCTATATTCTTTAATATAATGTAGAGCCTTTACTAACTCTTCTTGTGTGATATCACTATTTATAGGATGATTAACAACATCTACGTTTAGTCCAGGATATTCTGCTTTTAGTATATTTTCTATTGAATCCATGTTGTTTTTACAATTTTTTATGTATATTTAAATCTTTTGGTTAATATTAACTTCTGAGTGGTAAATTATAGAAAGGTTTATAAACGAACTATTGTTATTTTTTACAATATGGCATATGTTAAAGAAAGAACAGGAATGACCCAAGATCAGGTAGTAGAGAATTTAATGGCTATATTTACCTCTGACTATTTTGGGGGCTATAAATGTGAAATGGCTAGGTTCTCTTCAGATTTACTATCTACAAATTTAGTAGCGGGTAGAAATGAACTTAGAGTTGCAGATATTACAAATACTTTTGTAAATTGTTTACAGGCTGCTTCTGGTATAGGAACACTATCTGATGTATTTGTTGAATTAAGGCCTTCTGATGAAATGTTAAAAAGCATGCGATTTGATGAAAATGAAATCGGGCTTCCATTAAGTGTTCTTGTAAATCGAGAAGTAACAACTGAAAATCCCGGTTATAGATTCGGTGTTCTAAATTTAGGTTTAAAACAAGATTATGTAGAATATATAGGATTGAATTTTAAAGAAGAACAAGCAAAAGTAAATCAGTGGTATAGAGAAGTAACTCGAAATTTGAATAAAATATTACCTTATGCAGTCAGTGCACGTGTATGTATAGAACAATAAATCTAAACCTCTTAATTTTTTCTATCTTTTAACTAATTTTTTATTTAATTTAACTTTGGAATGTAATTTATAAAAAGGCTTATAAGGATAACTAAATTTCCTATTAAACGTAATTAAAATGATAAATCTTGCAGGCGTAAAGGAAGCAGATGAACACATTCAAGAAGAATTGTATTCTGCTGGAATTGAAATTGTTCGTGGAGAATTAAGTAAAAGTGAGGTCCCACATTCTATTACTGGAAAACTTGGTGATTGGAAATTTAATCGTGCTTGGTACTATTGGACGACTTCAGCTCAAAGTGGCAAAGGCTTACCACTTGAGATTGCAACTATGATGCATGAGAGAGAATATCCGATTATTGGAGAAAAACAACCCAAAAATTATGGACAAGTTATAAGAGTTGCAGGACATTGCAATTGTCCACATCCAAGAGAATTGGCTTTACCAAATAATGAATCTTTAGATAAATGGTCGAAAGAAACTGGAATAGATTGGATGCAAATTAGTTATGGGGAACTTGCAAAACTTTGCAATAATGGAACAATTCAAGCATCGAGATTTGTAAATTATTACCATATTGATAATCAATTAGGATTAAATGAGTTTGCCAGAGTTCTTCGAGGGATTTAGAACACAAACATCTTTTATTTTTTGTAAAACATATTATTTCTTGGCCCACCTGATTATTGAAATTAACAAGTATTAAACAAACCCTAAAACCATTTTATAGAAATAGTTAAATAGTTGTTTTCTAGTTTTAGTTTAATGAAAAAGTTTGTTTTAATTGCTGTTTTAGTTGTAATCTTAGACCAAATTACCAAGTTTTTAATGAAGGATGTGCACTATGGAATATTCAACTATGTAACTAATAGTGGTGCAGCTTTTAGTTTGTTCAAAGGATATACTATTGTTTTGAGCGTAATTTCTATAGCAGTTATTGTATTTCTATTATATTTTTACAAAAAATATCCTAAACTATGGTTAAGTTTGGGTTTTATTCTTGGTGGAACTATTGGAAATTTAATAGATAGAATAATTTTTGGTCATGTTAGAGATTTTATTGATTTAACATATTGGCCAATCTTTAATGTGGCTGATAGTTTTAATGTTATAGGGGTTTGTATTATTTGTTATTTAGTGGTGCTTAGGAATAGGATCTAATTTTTTAGTCCAAACACCATTTTCTAGTTTGTATCCCGTATGCACAGCAGTTAAATCGTACCTATTTTTTAATCTTAAATTTATTCCTTGTTCTGGAAGTCTATCATGTCTATATCTTTTATTAACCTCTGCTCGTTGTATTTGAGAAATTCTAAAATTATTTGCTGTAGCCCAATTTTCATATGCTTTTATTAATATTGTTTTCCAGTCTGGAATCATTTCCTGATGGGTAATATTTGGCCTTCTTTGTAATTGTCTTACTCTTACAGTGTCTTCTGATTCTACTGTGAATCCACAAACGCTTGAAACAAGCGAATTTTCACAACCGTCTTCAAAATCTTGATATAGTGCTAAACCAATTCTAGTGTCTCTTACTAATCCATAAATTTGTCCTCTGTCTAAGTTAAATTCTAATTTTAAATGATAGTGAGGATAATCTAATATATCTTTGCCTGCTTCATATAAAAATGGAGTTGCATCTCTATTTGCATTAAAGAATAAATCTAATGTTTTTTTTGCTCTTCCTTTATGTTCTTGATTTGTCATGAAAAAACGAGAATGTTCGTGTTTTTAAAGCTTTTGCATCTGTGCAGTGGTTAAAAATCAAGCAACAAATTTTATATAGTGCCTGTTATAATTTTGTGTATGGTCAAGGACTATAAATCTTTAAGTGAGATTGTAAAAGATCATGATAAGTACGAAAGAAGAAATTCTAGGCTAGAAAATTCTAATGAGCATTTACGTGGCGAATTGTTTAAATGGAAGAGGAAAGCCAAGTATGATGATTTAACTGGATTATTAAGAAGAGAGACATTTAATAACATTTTAAAGAGGTTTATTATTAGAAGTAACAGAACTAATACTCCCTTGTCTTATGTTTTAGTAGATATTGACCATTTTAAGAAAGTTAATGATACTTATGGCCACGATAAAGGTGATGAAGTTCTAAGAGAAGTTTCTGATCTTTTGAGACAAAGTGTTAGAGATACAGATATTGCAACAAGAAAATTTGTTGGAAGATATGGTGGAGAAGAATTAGTTATTGTTTTGCCTAATACCGATAGTGATGGGGCTAAAATTGTTGGTGAAAGATTAAGAAAAAGAGTAGAAGAACATTTTAAGGCTAAAAACTTTAGTTTAACTATTAGCGCAGGAGTTTCTGTTTATAGTCCGGATTCTAGTGAAGATGGATCTGAAGCAGTAGACGATTTATATAAAACTGCTGACGAAAAGTTGTATGAAGCAAAGAAAACTGGTAGAAATAAAGTTGTTTATTAGTGATAATTCTTAAATTGATTATATAGAAGCGTTTATAAACGTTTGATAATTTCCGGAACCATAAATAGTATGGGAATAAAAATGAAAGTAACACAAGGAAAAACACAACTAACAACAAGTTCTGGTTTAACATTTGTATATCCAACTTACCAAGGAACACATGCTGATTGTATATCGCAAATAAAAGCAGATGGATTACAAATTCCAACATATCCTCAATTAGTTGATATAATATACGAAGCGGTAGTTAAAGATCCAGATAATCAATATTCACAAGAAATAAGACAAATAATGAGCAATTTCAAGTTAAGATCTGATACAGGGTTATTATACCTCCCAGATAGGAGAATCTTTTTTCAAGATAAATCGGTTCTGGGCCCGAATGGATTACCAATTATGAATCAATCAGAACTAGAAGCTAAATTACAAGCTAATGATTCTTCAGTAAGATTTGTTGAACCGGGTTTTATACCTGGAATACAATCTTATTATCAATTGGTAAAAAATCCATATATTATAGGTTTAGCTGGTGAACAAGGAGCAGAACAATTAGCTGAAATAGCGTATAATCATTATAGACTTGTCACTCATATATTTGCTTTGAACGAGATAAGTGGGCCAACAACAAGACTTTCTGTGTTCGCAGGGGATTGGATTCCAGGTGGCAGACTTGTTATCAGTGGCAACGATTATGGTAATGACCGAAGTGATCGTGCGTTTGGAGTACTTGCGAGCTAAACAAAAAGTTTAGGAATTTTTTAAATTCTAATTTTTTATTAAAGAAAAAGATTTAAATAAGTAAGTAATTAATTCTTTGTTATGGATAAATTAGAATTGATAAAAAGGAACACGGTTGAAATTATTAATGAAGATAATATTCCTAAATTATTAAAGAAAAAGAATCCTGTTGCTTATTGTGGGTACGAACCATCGGGTGAAATTCATTTAGGGCATTTAGTTACTATTACTAAACTTATGGATTTAGCTAAATCAGGGTTTCATGTTAAAGTATTATTTGCTGACTGGCATGCATTTCTAAATCAAAAAGGAGATTGGGATTTTATTAATGAACAAGTCAAAATTTGGAAAGCAGGATTTATTGCTGCGGGTTTGAAAGATGCAGAATTTGTTGTTGGAACTTCATTCCAAAGAAAACAAGAATATATTGATGATGTTTTTTCAATTGCAACTAAAGTTACTATTAATAGGTCTTTAAGAAGTATGCAACAAGTTGCTAGAGATATCGAAAATGCTAAAGTTTCACAAGTTATTTATCCATTTATGCAAATAGTTGATATTAAACATTTAAATGTAGAGTTAGCTCAAGGTGGAATTGAACAGAGAAAGATTCATATGCTTGGTTCTGAAATGTTTGAAACTATAAATTATAAAACTCCTGTTTTTGTCCATACTCCTTTAATAAGCTCATTAAAAGGCCCAGGAAACAAAATGAGTTCTTCTGATAAAGAAAGTTTTATTTCAATTAGAGATAACGAAGAAAGTATTAAAACTAAACTAAATAAAGCTCATTGTGTAGCTGGAGAAAAAGAAGATAATCCTGTATTGGAGATTGCAAAGTTAATTGTTTTTCCTAGATTTGATAATTTTGTTGTAAAAAGACCAGAAAAATTTGGTGGAGATTTAGAATTTAATAATTATGAAGAATTAGAAAAATCTTTTGTTGCTAAGAAATTACATCCTTTAGATTTAAAAAACAGTTTATCTGGTTATTTGGCTGAAATTATAGAACCAATAAGGAAGAAGTTTAAGTAAAATGATGAATAAACAAAAGAGTGTTTTTGAATTTAGTCCAGAACAATATGATGCAATTATGACTACTTCTGTTATGAATCATATTTATTCTAATGTTGAAAAAGAAATAAGAAAAAATTTCAAAACTAATATGAAAATTCTTGATTTACTTTGTGGTACAGGTTTAGTAGCGAGAAGAATTCAAGATTTAAATATGAACTTTGTTGGGGTAGATTTACATAACCCATTTATTCAATATGCAAGGGAAAAAACTAATAAAAAATGTAAATTTATTTGTAAGGATGTTTTAAAATTTAATTCGAAAGAAAAGTTTGATGTTGCAATTTTAACTTCCGCTTATCATCATATTAAAAATAAAGATAAATCTAGTCTATTAAAAAAAATTTATGATATGCTTAAATCTGATGGAGTTATAATAATATATGAAGAACTACTTAGACCGTATAAAAATGAAAAAGAATTTTATAAGAATAATCTTGAGTTTTATAATTACCGTATAAGCTATTTAAAAAAACATAATTTGCATGGAAAATATAATAATGTTTTTGATATGCTTAAAAATGTTTGTGAAATGTCTGGAGTTGGAAAACATGAGTGGAAAATTACTTATGATTATATTTATAATGATTTAAATAAAAATGGATTTAAAATCGAAAAAATCAAAAAAGTTTGGCCCCAAACTAACGTTTTTAAGAATGAAAAAGTTGGTGATTTTATTATAGTTGCTAAAAAAGTTAAGTGAAAGATAATATATTATTAATAAAACATATATTAATCTTTTTTTGTGAGATAAGTTTAAATAGGGTAAATTTTAGAGTAATTTATGTCAAGAAGAGATAAATATAATGTCGATTTTAAACAGAATTTTAAGATTTATTTAGGCATGCTTAGTAAATACAAAGGATTGGCATTTGGTAGTCTTTTGATTGTTACAATTTATCAATTAATTGCAGTTAGTGAAAACTTTATCTTTAAGTCTTTTATTGATCATGGCGAACAATTTAGTTCTAATGTAATAACTAGAGAAGTTTTTTTTGATAGTGTTATTTTATTGTTAAGTATACTTGCAGGGTTATTAATACTTAAAGCTATTATAGTTTGGTTTAGAGTTTGGTTTGTTAACAAGTTAGACACACATTTAATTAGAGATATGAAACAAAGATTCTTTAAACACATTATTTATTTGTCTTCTAAATTCCACTCTGATAAAAAAACAGGTTCATTAATATCAAGAATAATTAGGGGTTCAAATTCTATAGAACCAATAAATGATATTACTATTTTCAGTATGGCTCCAATTTTAATTAGATTTACAGTATTAGCTGCTACGTTTGTATTTTTCGAATTAAAAACTGCTATAGCTTTACTTGTCGTTAGCATTGCTTTCGTTAGTTATAGTATATATGTTATGAATAAACAAAAAGTGTATCAAGTTAATGCAAATATGCAAGATGATGCAGAAAAAGCAAATATAGCAGATGTGTTTGGTAATATTTCTACTATAAAATATTTTGGTAAAGAAGATAGGATAGTTAACAAATATAATAGTATAAGTAATAAAACTAGAAAAGCTTTTTCTAAATACTGGGGTTATTTTAATTGGTTAAATGCGGGACAAAATTTGATAATGGGTGTTGGTACATTCTTCATATTATATTTTCCATTAATGAGCTTCTTAAATGGTGAAATTACTATCGGTACTGTTGCGTTTATTTATTCGAGTTATTTAGCTTTTAGTGGTATGCTTTATGAGTTTGTTCATGGAATAAGAAATTATAGAAGAGCTATGATTGATTTCAATGATTTATTCCAGTATGCAAAGCTTGAGAATGAAATAAAAGATGTTCCTGGTGCTAAAGATATTATTATTAAAAAAGGAGTTATAGAATTTAAGAATGTAGCATTTTCATACAATAATGATAAAGTAATTAATAAATTGAATTTAGTAATACCTGAAAATTCAAAAGTTGCTATTGTTGGTCCTTCTGGTGCAGGTAAATCTACACTAGTTAAATTATTGTATAGATTGTATGATTTAGATTCAGGTAATATTTTAATTGATGGACAAGATATTTCGAAAGTAAAACAAGAATCATTAAGGTCAGAAATGAGTATTGTTCCACAAGATGCGATATTGTTCGATGATAGTATTTACAATAATATTGCTTTCTCTAATCCGAAAGCTAGTCGTCAAGAAGTTATGAAAGCAATTAAATTTGCTCAGTTGGATAAATTAGTTAATAGACTACCTAAAAAAGAAAATACTATTGTTGGTGAGCGTGGAGTAAAGTTATCTGGTGGAGAAAGACAGAGAGTTTCTATTGCTAGGGCTGTACTAGCTGATAAGAAAGTTTTGGTTTTGGATGAAGCTACTTCGTCTTTAGACTCTGAAACTGAGCACGAAATTCAGAGAGACTTGCAAGAATTAATGAGTAATAGAACTTCAATTGTTATTGCACATAGATTATCCACTATAATGAAAGCTGATATGATTATTGTTGTTGAGAAAGGAAGAATAAAAGAGATTGGTACTCATCAAGAATTATTGAGAAATAGAAATGGTTTGTATAGTAAGTTGTGGGGTATACAAGCTGGAAGTTTTAATTAATTTTTCTCAGCAAATATTTCTACCCAAACGTCGTTGGATTCGCCACTGAGAATTGTAAAACCTGCTTCTTCTAAATATTTTTCCATTTCTTTAAGTTCGAAGTAAACAAATGTTCTTGCTTCGTTGTTGTATTTTTCATCAACTTCGTCTTTTTCGCCTTCGCCACGTTTTACAGAAATATAAATAACTCCTTTATCGACTAAAACTCTGTGAAATTCTTTTAATGTTGTAACAATTTGTTCACGAGGAATATGAACTAAAGCACACATAGACCAAATACCGTCAAATGAATTTTCTTTAAAAGACATTTTTCTGAAATCCATCTTTTTAAATTTTGCAGAAGGAGCTATTTTTTTTGCTTCGGTCAATAGTGCTTCAGCTAGATCTACGCCAATAGCTTCATAACCATCTTCGTTGAAATATAACGTGTCTCTACCAACTCCACAACCAGCATCAAGAATTCTTTTACCAGGTAGCATTGACTCAAATCTGGCTAATTGAAATTGCATTAATTTATCTTCAGTGTACTTTGCATAAATTGAAGCTATCTTATTATATGTGCCTATCGCTTCCTTTAATTTTTCCTCTGAATACATTAGTATAAACTAGTTTGATTTATTTTTTAAAGCTTTTCTTTTGCTCTTCTTTGCTTAGGTAAGTAGTTATATAGAGTATTATTTGATAGTTTTCCACAACCAATGAAATGATTTTTATATCTTAATATTTTGTATCCATTTGTATCTTCTAATCTTAGGTTTTCTCCGGCCATATAAGCTTTGAAATCTTCTTCTTCAAGATCTATAATGTTTTTGTTAGGTTTGTCTAATAGTTCTGAGCCTTCAACACTTAATCTAAAACCTTGTTTTTCTTTTGTTCCGAAATATAATCCTGTATTGTTTATTTTTAGTTTAGATGTGTCAATAGAAAGGTAGGGTTTAGTTGTAATGTAAATTCGTTCTTCTGGACCTTCTAAAAAAACATATTCTTCTTTTAGTACACAACCAAATTGTTCTTGTATCTGATTAAGAATAAATCTTATTTCTTTGTTTTTCATTATTTTTAACATAGATAAATTGATTTAGATATGTTTATAAAAGTTATTTTTCTTCTCAATTTTGCTATATGGAAAATTCAATTAATCTTAATGATGCGCCTATATCATTAAAAGAGCAACCTTTGTTGAAAAAGAGAGTACATCCGTTGAATTTCTTAGTGTTTGGTTTATTATTTGTTATTTTGATTGGTAGTTTGTTATTATGGTTGCCTATAACTCATAATGATAATAAAGAGATTAATTATATTGATGCTTTGTTTACGGCTACTTCTGCTTCAACTGTGACTGGATTAGCAACGGTAGATACTTTAGATACTTACAACTTTTTAGGGCAGTTTATAATATTAGTTTTGATAAACTGTGGTGGTCTTGGTTATATGACTGTTATTTCATTCTTCTTTTTGAATAGTAGTGCGTTTGGTTTGAAATATGCTATGTTTGTTAAGGAATCATTAAATTTGCCTTCTATCGGAGATATTTTAAAATTAGCTAAAAAAGTATTTTTCACTATTATTGTTTTTGAAGCCATTGGTATTGGAATATTAACTTTATTTGTATTTTCTGATTTTGGAGCGTTGAAAGCTTTATGGTACGGTATTTTCCATGCTATGAGTGCGTTTAATAATGCAGGTTTTGATTTAATGGGTGGTTTCCAAAGTTTTACAGGTTATACTAGTAATTTTATACTTAATTTTACTATAATGGGACTAATATTCTTTGGAGGTATAGGTTTTTTAGTTATATCTGATATAGTTAATGTTAGAAAAAAGACAAAGAGATTTTTGACTTTACATAGTCAGATAGTATTGACAACTTCTATTTTATTAATTGTTTTGGGCGCGATTGGTTTTTATGTTTTGGAATATAATAATGTGTTAAGTCAGTATAATGATAGCACTAAATGGATGGCTTCTACGTTTACTTCTGTAAGTTCTAGGACTGCAGGTTTTACGACTGTGGATTTAGCTAGTTTAAGTATGTCTGCGTTGTTAGTATTGTGTTTATTGATGTTTATTGGTGCTTCTCCAGGCAGTACGGGTTCGGGTATTAAAACTACGACTTTTGCGGTTTTAATATTATGGTTAGTTGCTACAGTTAAAAATAGAAAGGAACCAGAAGCGTTTGGTAGAAGGATTAGTAGAGATACTGTAGAGAAAGCTTTATTGTTGTTTTTTACTTCAGTTATAGTTATATTTTTGGTTATTTTTGGAATGACTTTAGTTGATGATAAACCTTTGAATAAATTGACATTTGAAGCGTTTTCTGCGTTTGGTACTGTTGGGTTAACTACTGGGATTACTCCTGAATTAAGTGTTGGTTCTAAGTTTTTATTGTGTTTATTAATGTTTGTAGGTAGATTAACTCCGGTTACGTTTTTAACAGTTATTGCTTACGGTAAACGTAAGGATAATGTTCATTTGTTAGAAGAAAATGTTGCAATTGGATAAATTTATATAGCTTAGATTTTTTTAGATTTCATGCGAAAAAACTTCGGAGTTATAGGTTTGGGTAAGTTTGGTACTAATGTCGCTATGACTTTAGAGAAATTAGGGCACCAAGTTATGGCTTTTGATAGAGATGAAGTTAGTGTTGATAAATTAAAAGATTATGTTACTTTAGTAGGCATATTAGATTCTAGTGATAAGAAGTCTTTAGAAAATTCAGGAATAAAAGCTTGTGGTACTGTTATTGTTAGTATTGGAGAAAATACTGCTGCTAGTTTTTTAACTGTTTTAAATTTAAAAGAAATTGGAATTAAAGAAATAATTGTTAAAGCTAAAACATATGAAGATGGTAGAATTTTAGAAAAAATTGGAGCTACAAGAATTGTTTATCCAGAAATGGAAGGTGCGGTTAGGTTAGCACATCAGTTAACTTCTTCGGATATTTTGGAATTTATAGAAATTTCTTCTGATTATCAAGTTGCTGAGATGGATGCTAATAAAGAGTTTTTTGAAAAAAGATTAGAAGAGTTACATATGATTAGAAAGCATAATGTTCTTGTTTTAGCTATAAGAAGAAATGGTAAGACAATAATTATTCCTGGTGGTAAAGAAGAGGTAGAAAAAGGTGATGTTTTGGTTATTGTGGGCCAAACTAATGATATTGTAGATTTTGTAAAAAAGTTTAGTTCTAAAAATGGTAAATAATATTGAAATATTAAGGAAAGAGATTGATAAGATTGATGATGAATTAGTTGAATTACTTAATAAAAGAGTGGATCAAGGTAAAGAAATTATTCGTTATAAAATTGAAAAAGGAATGGACAAGGAAGATTTAGAACGTGAAAAAGAAATTATTACACGTTTGAAAGAAAAATATGGTTCTAAACTTGTTGATGAAATTTATGCAAGTATTTTTAGAGAAGTTAAGGAGTAGATAATATAAACTCTATCACACTATTGACTCGGTCGTAACTAAATGCTCTTACTTGACCTTGTTCATAATCCTCAGGTAAATAACTTATTAATCCAATTTTTAACTGGGGAAATCGTTTAGGATATTCTTCTATAACTTTCCTTTGATTTTCTAAGCCCGGATGGATTAACAATACATCATGATTATTTTGGGATAAAATATCTTCTAATTCCTTTATACTTATATCTTCGACTAATTCATATTCAAATCCCTTTTCTTCAGGTGTTTTGAACATAACTTCTTTAAAAAATTTTCTCGGCATAAATACTTCGCTCATATCATAATGTAATACTCTTATCATTTTTTAAATTTGTTTAATTCTTGTTCGATTCTTTGTTCTTCTTTGTTTATGTCTCTAGGTTGTATTAAATAAACTTCGTCTGATTTTCTTATTGGTTCTTGTACTTTGATTGAGATTTCTTGACCTTTTTTTGCTTGTTTGACTAATTTATCTTTAAATCTAATATTATTTACTTTTAATTTGTAATACCCTGTTTTATTTCCTGTAAAGAATATTTCATCGTTATCTTTTAAATCTTCATCAAGTAAAATTGAAACCACTTTTATTTTAGCGAAATAATTTGTTATTTTTCCTAGTTTAATCTTTTTTTCTTTTGCTGATGAACCATAGAATTTATTCCAAGAATCATTAGTTGGAGTTCCTAACAAAAAGTTAGTTGAAAAACCACGATTGTAAACTTTTTCTAGTTCTTTTGTTAATTCTAACATAATTTCTTTTGTGAATTTATTTTTATTTATTAATTCTAACGCTTGTTTATAGATTTTAGTTACGTTGTATACATATTCTGGGCCTTTAGCTCTACCTTCGATTTTTAATACTTCTATGCCCGCGTCTACTAACTTGTCTAATATTGGTAATGTGCATAAATCTTTGGGTGATAAAACATAATTTTCGTCTAAAACAAATTCTTTTTGTGGATCTTCAATATCAGTAATTCTATATTTTCTTCTGCAAGGTTGTAAACATTGGCCACGATTAGCTGACATTCTTTCTTGATATTGGCTCATGAAACATCTACCAGAAACTGAAACGCATAATGAACCATGAATAAAAACTTCTATTTGTAACGGTTTTCCTTTGTAATTTAATTTATTTTCTTTAACTTTTTTTATCATTTCTTTTATTTGTTCTAATGTACATTCTCTTGCTAAAACTATTCTTGGTGAATATTTAGAAAAGAATTTTATTGATTCATAATTTGAAACTGATAATTGAGTACTAATATGAACTTCTATATCTTTTTTATTACATAATTGAACTACTGCAAGGTCTGAAGCTATAATTGCATCTACCTTTGATTTTTTTGCTTCATCTAAAATTTCTTCTACTTTTGGTAGTTCATGATCGTAAATTGTTGTGTTTAGTGCTAAATAACCTTTCATTTTATTTTTGTGAATAGTTTCCATTAATTTTTTTAAATCTTTTTTTTCAAAATTTCTAGCTGAAAAAGTTCTCATGTTTATTGTTTTAATACCAAAATAAACTGCATCTGCTTTAGCTTTAATTGCTGCTGCTAGTGTTTCCCAGTCTCCAATTGGCGCCAATAGTTCGGTTTTCATATGAAATAAGCTTAATAAAAATGTTTATAAATTATTCTCTTTATACTTAATTATGGCACTTTTTAGTGTTGGAGATATTCTTTTATGTAATAGTAAAATAGAATATGCTAAATCGCATCATTTTTACAAAACAAAAGTAGATGTTAATTATTTAGTAATTGATCATATTGATTCTGATTGGGGAGATTATGTTTTAGTTGAGCTAACTAAGAAACATAGAACTAGTTTTAATCTAAGTGAATTAGATGTTGATGAAAGACATTTTCAAAAAGTTGGTCATCTTGATGTTGTGCGTGGTTTTGATGCGGTAATTCAGGATTTATTAGATAAGTATGAAGGTTTGGAAGCATTTGTTAGACAGGAATAATTTTATAAATAATGAATTAAAGTTAAGTATATGAATAACTTTGAAATTGAGCGTTTTGTTTTGGATAATGCTGTAAGATATGAAGGCAAAGCAGAAATTGGTTCAGTAGTTGGCTCTTTAATAGCTAATCACCCAGAATTAAAAGCAAAAATTAAAGAGTTAATGCCAGAAATAAATAAAATAGTAAAACAAGTTAATTCTATGAATATAAAACAACAAGAAATTAAATTAAAAGAGTTGGGCGAATTAGTAAGACCAGAAAAACAAGAAAAAACAGATAAAACTCCTGTTCTAAAAGATCCAAAAGATTTAGTTGTAAGATTTGCTCCTAATCCTAATGGGCCTATATCATTAGGACATTGTAGACCTGGATTGTGGAACTGGTTTTTAGCTAAGAAGTATGATGGTAAATATATTTTAAGATTTGATGATACTGATCCCAAAACTAAAGTTCCTATGAAAGAAGCTTATGATTGGTTTATTGAAGATTTAGCATGGCTAGGAGTTAAACCAGATAAAGTTGTTATACAGTCTGAAAGATTGGAAGTTTATTATAAGTATGCTGAAGAATTAATTAAATTAGGAAAAGCGTATGTTTGTACTTGTGATGTTGAAGTAAAGAAAAAATTATTACAAAAAGGAATAAAGTGTGATTGTTATGATGCTTATCAAACTGAAAGATGGCAAAAAATGTTTAAAGGTTACAAAGAAGGTGAAGCTGTTCTAAGAATTAAAACTGATTTGAAAAATCCTAATCCGGCAGTTAGAGATTGGGCTGCTTTTAAAATTGTAGATAATAATCAACATCCATTAAATAAAAAAGCTAGAGTTTGGCCATTATTGAATTTTGCTTCTGCTATTGATGATCATGAATTTAAAGTTACACATATTATTAGAGGAATTGATTTGAGTATTTCTGATGATAGACAAAAATATATTTACAGATATCTTGGATGGAAATATCCTGAAACTATGTACAATGGTAAATTATTAGTTGATGGAGTAAAAAGCACTAGTATGACTAAAGCTTTGATTGCTAGTGGAAAAATAACTGGTTGGGATGATCCTAGATTAGGAACTATACGAGCATTAAAAAGAAGAGGTTTTCAACCGGAAGCTATTATAAATTTTATTAAGAGTGTAGGATTAACTAGAAATGATACTAATGTCTCTATGGATGCTTTAGCTGCTTTTAACAAAGATATAATCGATAAAACTACTAAAAGATATTTTTTAATAATTAAACCTAAAAAAATTAAAATAAAAAATGCTCCTATCTTAGATGTGCAAGTTCCATCACACCCAGATAATAAAAAATTAGGAGTTAGAGAGTTTAAAACAACTAATGAATTTTATATTCAAGATAAATTAGAAAAAGGAAAAGCGTATAGGTTTATGCATTTGTTTAATTTTATTGATAAAAAATATGATTCTGCTGAATACAAAAAAGAGTTAGAAGCTAAGTTAATACATTGGTTGCCTGTTTCTTCTAATTTAGTTAATGTTGATGTGTTAATGAACAATGGTAAACTTGTTTCTGGACTAGCTGAGCATGGAGTTAATAGTTTGAAAGTTAATGACATTGTACAGTTCGAACGATTTGGCTTCTGTAGGTTAGACAAAAAGGAAAAGGATAAATTACTTTTTGTTTATTGTCATGATTAGAAAGTTTTTTAAATAGGCTGTTTACATTAATTCATTCTTATGGAACCAATTTTATACAATGGACAAGAAATATTGGTTACTAGTTTTTTTGATATTACCCTTGGGCATTATGTAGATCGTTATTTTGTAAGAAGTGATTTAGACAAAGTTATGAGTGATCCTAAAAAAAGAATGAGATGGGATGAACATGTACCTAAATATGATAGTATACATCAAGTAGAAAGACATATTGATGAAGAAGTAGATCATGACTGATTTAATCTTTTTTCTATAAATTCTATAGTTTTTTGTATTCCTTGTTCTATTGTTAAATTAGTTGTGTCTAGAACAAAATCGTAATTAGATTCTTTTGTATGGTCTAAATTGTAATATTTTTTGTAACGTGCTATGTCTGAAGCTTGTCGTTCTATATTACTTTTTTTTACTTCTTCAAAAGTTGTAAGTTTTCCTTCATTTCTATTATTCTCTTTTTGCAAATCATTAAAAATTCTTTTTGCGCCTTCATCGTAACTTACTTTAATATATAGTTTTATTGATTCTGGGATAAAATGGAAGTGAGTTCTACCTTCGACTATGACTATTTTATTTTTTGCTAGTTCTCTAGCATTTGCTGTTATTTTTTTGTCTACATCTACATCTGTTTCCGGATGGGTTAGGCCATACAAGTTAAACTCTTCAAGAGTCATCCCCATTTCTTTTGCTAATTCTCTTCTTATTCCGCCACCGTAAATTCTTTCTGCTGAGCAATATTTTGCTATTTCTCTTGCTATTGTAGACTTTCCAGAGCCGGCATTTCCAGAAATCGTTATTATTGGATACACTTTATTTATTTAGGTTAGAACTTATTTATAAATTTTTATTTTGTTTTTTGATAAGTATGACTGGTTAGTGATTACAAAACGAAAGGTTTAAAAATTGACCAATTACATGTTTTTATATGGAAACTATAAGTTTAGATGAATATTTAGGAAGAGAATTTCAAGGTGTTAATCCGACGGATGATTTTGAAAGAGATGTTAACGAACTCACGAGAGGCAATTATACTACATACGCTTCTATATGCGAGGAACTTATAGACTTATGCCAAAGCCCAGATACTCCTTGTCAAAGCATAGAACAAAGTGAAAATGAATTGTATGAATTTGTATATAGTTATCCAGAATTAGAGATATTTCTGAATGTTAAATTTAATCCAAATGATGCAAAATCTTCAATACCGTTTATTCAGGAAAGATTAGTTGGTAGAGAAACAGTTTTGGACTTAGGCTGTGGTAATGGATTAAAAACAGTTTTTTATGCTTTGAATGGCGAATCAAGAATTACTGCAGTGGATAAATCACAGAAAGCATTAGATTTATTATTAAAACGAGCACAAAGATATGGTGTAGAAGATAGAATTGAATTGGTAAACGCAAATCTTTTAGAAATGGATTTAGGTAGAACTTTTGATGCGATTGTAGCAGCAAAAATGATACATGAGTGTGGTGATATTAGAACTGTATCACATGAAAGTAATATGCATTTTAAGATGGATAAAATAGATTTACATTTAAGTCCTGGTGGTGTAGCTATTATAACCTCTGGCGGTTATTCTATACCTTATGAAGTTGCTCTTCTAATGAGTAAACGTGGATTTAAAGATGTTAATAGACACACAATTTTTAAACATGGTGATGAGGATCAGACTATTATGGGTGTTGTCGGTTACAAATAATTTTATTTTTACACAGAAACCTTTATAAATTAGGTATTTTCACAGTAAACTATTAAAAATATCCGGAGGACAAAAAATGGCAGAGGTTTCACATGATAGTGTATCAAAAGCTTATGAAGCTATTGAGTTAGCAAAGAAATCAGGTAAAATAAAAAAAGGTGCAAATGAAGCAACTAAAGCTGTTGAAAGAGGAATTGCAAAGCTAGTTGTTGTTGCTCTAGATGTTTCACCAAAAGAAGTCATAATGCATTTAGGTCCATTATGCAAAGAAAAAAATATTCCTTATGTGGAAGTTCCTTCTAAAGAAGATTTAGGTGCAGCTGCTGGTTTAAAATTAGGTACTAGTGCTGTTGCTGTAATCAAAGAAGGCGATTCTAAAAAAGTAATAAATGAATTGAGTTAAGAATGGCACAAGATAATAAAAAACAACAAGAAAAACCAGCTCAACAACAACCTGTTCAAACTAAAAGACAGGCTGATGGTTCTTTATTTAGTATGGCTTGGCCTGCTACTGTAGAAGAAATAGTTGGTAGAACTGGAATGAGAGGAGAAATAACTCAAGTTAGATGTAGACTTCAAGACGGTAGAGATAAAGGTAAAATTCTAAGAAGAAACGTTAAAGGACCTATTAAGTTAGGAGACATTTTAATGCTTAGAGAAACTGAAATTGAAGCTAGAAAGATTTCATCTAAGGGTGGAAGAAGTTAAAATGGTTGATGAAACAACATTAGCAGATAAATTAGTTGGAAAAATGGTTGAAGTTGATAGTGTTCATTATTCTGACTTTGAACATAATATCAGAACAGGCAAGATAGATAGTATTGATCCTAGAATGTCTCTTGGTTTAAGAGATGGAGATGATGGACATATTGTTTTTGTTGGAGTTGTTGAAGGAATTTATTCAATAAGAGATAGGAAGACTCATCAATTATATTATTCTAATACTACAATGTTTGATTTTCTTAAAAGCTTGCGACCAAGCAAATTAAGAGGTTATATAGAAGAAGAAACTAATAGAGACGAATTAAGGAAAGTGGGTGTTTTCTATGGTTAGATGTTCATTTTGTAATAAAAGTATTGAGCCTGGTACAGGTAAGATGTTTGTTTTAGTTACTGGAAAGGTTTTATATTTTTGTTCTAACAAATGTGAAAAGAATATGATAGTTTTGAAAAGAAATCCTGTTGATTGGAAATGGGCAAGCAAAGAAGATAAAAAATGATCCAACAAACATTAGTTCTTGTTAAACCTGATGGTGTGAAAAGAGGTTTAATTGGGGAAATAATTTCTAGATTTGAGAAAAGAGGATTGAAAATTGTTGGAATTAAGATGGTTCAAGTTGATCCTGATTTTTCTAAGAAACATTATTCTGCTCATGTCGCAAAAAGTTTTTACAAAAATTTAGAGAAATTTATTACTTCTGGCCCGGTTGTTGCTATGGCTATTGAAGGTATAGATGCAGTTGAAGTTGTAAGAAAAATAGTTGGTAGTACAGAACCTAAATCTGCTCCAGTTGGTACAATTAGGGGAGATTTTGCTCATGTTTCTTTGAATTATGCTGATTCTAAAGGTAAATCTGCTGAAAATTTAATACATGCTTCTGGAAATAAAGAAGAAGCTGAACAAGAAGTGTCTTTATGGTTTAGTATTGATGAGTTACATAGTTATAAACTAAGTTATGAAGACCATGTAATGTGATTACACATAACTTTAAAAATTAAGTATTATTCTATTTTTTATGACCGGTTCAAAACGAGGCGGGGTGAAACCAAATAAAAGAGGTTTGAGAATTGCTAATTATCACGATGATTTTGATCAAGACCAACTTGTTAGAAAAAGCCCTACTTTATACAAAATATCACCTGCTCAAAGAGAATCAATAGATAGATTTGCCGATGGTTATATACGTTTTTTGAGTAAGGTTAAAATTGCACCGGAAGCAGTTAATGAAGCTAAAAAATTAATTAGATCTTCTAATTTAGAAACTAGATTTATTAAAAGTGAAGATGAAACAGCATTTGTTTTCGTTAAATATGGTAGAAAACCAATGAGAGAAGGAGTAAAAATTATTTATGCTCATACTGATTCACCTTCTTTAAAAACTAAACCAAATCCTGTTCTTATTACTTGGGATCCAGATTTGCAAAGATTACATAATGGGATTGAATTAGATATGTTCGGGTATGGAGGAATAAATCCACATCAATGGACAGCAAGAACTTTAAATTTAAGAGGGTGGTCAGTTATAGATGGTAGAAGAAAATTAGTAAATTTTAATGCATATTCTCCAGATATTGCAGCTCATACGGATTTGAGAAGTCATGACGGAACTACCTTTTCTGAAGGTCATTTGGAAGAAGAATTAGATTTAACTACAGGGTTTAATTCAAGAGATGAGTTCTTAGAAAGTATCGGATTTAAAAGTCAAGATGATTTTAATAGATCGAGAATTTATGCAGTTCCAATATCTAACCCTACGAGAATAGGGGCAGAATATATTTCTGGGTATGGACATGATGATAGATCTTGTTTATATTCTGCGATTAGAGCAGCTATAGATTCAAAAAAAGTACCAAACTATACAACTATTGTTTGCGGTTTTGATTTAGAAGAAGTTGGTAGTGAAGGTTCAGGTGGAGCGGGTAGTAAATTCTTTGATAGAGTTATAGACAATCTTTTGATTGAACGTGGAGAAGTAAAAGGACTAGAAGATTTAACTGGAGCTTTAAAATTAGACATGGCTAAAAAGTCATTGGCTATAAACGCAGATGTGGAGGTTCTTGCTACATCTAGAGATGCAGATCATCATTATAGAATAGATCAAAATAATATACCTATTGCAGGATATGGTGCGGTTGTGTTTTGTGCAGATGGTATTGGTTGGGGAGAGAATATGTCTCCGAAATTGATGGACAGAATTATGAGTAGTTTTAAAGGAACTGATGTGGTATTTCAACCTAAAGGAATGTGTATGCTTGCTGATTTGGCTCAAGGCGTGGCAACTATGAATGAATTTTTTGTAAGAAGGGGATACCCTACTATTAATATTGGACTTGGTGTGGGATCAACTCATGGCCCAGAAGAAGTAATACATATAGGTGATTTGTATCATTCTTATTTAGCTTATAAAACTATATTGAATAGTCCTAAATAATCATACATAACTTTAAAAATTAAGTTTTATTCTCTTTTTTAACTTGTTAGATTACACAGATAAGGACGCTCTGAAAAATATTGGTAAGTTTATGAATTCTTTGAGAAGAAGTGCTGAAGAACATGATTTAGAGCTAAGGTTATCCGATACAGAAACAGTTTATTTACCAGATAGCACAACCCCTGTTAGAGGTTATTTCTCAAATGAGCCATTAACATTAGCTGTAGGTATGGATACATCTTTGGAAAATTGGTTACCTCTTCTATTACATGAAAGTTGTCATTTTGATCAATTGAAAGAAAAAGATCCGACTTTTACTAAAGCATATGTTAAGGGAGAAGATTCTATTTATTTGTTGTTCAGATGGGTTGATGGAGAAGATATACCTGCGGATGATTTAAAGTTAGCATTTGAACGAACTAAAGAATGCGAATTAAATTGTGAAAGAAGAGTTGTTAAAAAAATAAAAGAATTTGAATTACCTATTGATGTAGATGAATATTGTAGAAGAGCAAGTGCATATATACATTATTATAATTATATGGCAATTCGAAGAGTTAAGTATGGCGCAGGTTATGCTCCTTATTACGATAGAAGAATATTAGAATTAATGCCTGCAAATCTAAGAGGAGCATACAAAAGATTACCTCCTAATGTTTTACCTGCGTATGATACTTTTTTTTCGGAAAAATTTTTAAATGACCGAGTTAAGAATATAATGTTATTAAGAAACACAAAAAGAACGGATTGAAAATGAAAATAGATAAAGTTTATGTGTTGGGTGCGCCAGGTTCTGGAAAAACATTTCTAGCTAAAAAATTGTCTAAGATTTTAGGTATAGAACATTTTGATTTGGATGATATATTTTGGGAGAAAAAATATTCTGTTAAACGAAGTGATGAAGAACGAGAAAAATTATTACAAAAAATTACTAAAAAAAAGCAATGGATTGCCGAAGGTGTTTATGTTTCTTGGACAAATGAAGTTATAAAAAATAGTAATTTAGTTATTTGGTTAGATTCACCAAGTCATGTTTTGATGTGGAGAGTTTTGAACAGATATTTCCAAAGAAAAGAAAATTTCAAAGACACTATGATGTTGTTAAATTCTATTAAAGAGTATAAACAAAATAATCAAGATGGTTATAAACAACATAGAAAATTAATTGAAAGTCATGAAGTGGATTTTGTTTATATAAAAAGTAAAGATGAAGTTGATAATTTTTTAAAAAATTTCTTGAAGAAGATGAAGTAGTTATCTTAACATTAATATTTTGGTGTAGTCTATTACGTAATGACCTGCAAGACGAGGATTACGAGTTTTATAATCTGGTCTTTCTTGGCCAAGTTCATCAAACCTAGATCTAACTCCTAAATGTAATTCTTTTTTTTCTCCATCATGATCTAAATAAGAACCTGACATTTGTACTGGTTCTGTTTCAGTTTGTATAAAAAAAGAAATCTTTTCTAAGATTTTCATGTTTTCTAATTTTTCTTCTATGCTTTCCAAACTTTCTATAAAACACATAAAATTATTGAATCTTTAATTCTTTTTAAATATATTGAATAATGTTATTCCTAATATTACGAATAAACCGCCAAACAAAAACCAAATCGCATAGTTTGGATTAGTTGTTATTACTTCTTGTGCTGGAGCTACTGCTTTTAACATTCCTGAAGCACTATCTTGTTCTACCATTTCTGTTCCAACATTTAATGCATTTGAAAAATAATAATCTTGATATATTTTTATGAATGCTGAGATAGCTACTGTGATTAAAGTTATTGGCAAAAATCCTTTTAATTTTTCTAAAGTGTTTTTTGAACTATCTGATGAAATTATAATATACTTTTTAGCTAAAGTAAATACACGCATCTTTTTTCCTTTTTTGCTCCAGAAGAATTCTTTGGACTTTACTAAATTTGCTTCTTTTAATTGTGTTATATTATAATGTATTGTTGGTAGTGGAATATTAAGTTTTTCTGATAATTCTGACTCGGTAGCTTCATTGTGTTCTGCTAGGTAAGCTATAATCTTTTGAGAGGTTTCATTGGACATAGCGTTAGCTATATTTTTTGAATCTTTCATTGATAGTAAAATAAATGGTTCGTCTGTCATAATTATTGTTAATAATTTAAGTTTATAAAGGTTATTTTAGGTTTAAATTAGATTAAATAAACTTTATATATACCAATAAATTCCCTAAATAAAATGGTTAAAGGTCTTAGAAAGTTAGGTGGGAGTAAACAAGCAGAATATGACAGCTTTGGAAATGTATTATATGATGTTGGTAGTAGACTTATCCCTGAAAAAGTTTTAAAAATTGGCCTGGGTGTTGGTGCTCTAGCTGTTTGTGGTTTTTTAGGAGTTAATGCTTACAAAACTGACCAAGCTGAAAAAAAAGAATTAGCTAAAAGACAAAGATACGAAGCTATACAAGATAGTTTGGCTTCGCAAGAATTAATTTTTGAAACTAGAGGATTAGAATATTTGGCTCAAGGAAATCTAGATGGAGCAATAGAGCAAGCAATTGCAGGTGAAAACATACGACCTAATATAGCTAACAATTTAGACAGATTGAATAGAGAAATTGCTTTGGTTGATCAAAATATATCATTAAACCAAAAATTAGCTGATTTGAGATCAGAGTTCAATAATTCACATTATGTTATTCAAGAAGGCGAAGATTTAATGGATATTTCTAAGAAATATTTTAAAGCAGTTTATGGGAGAGAAGCTCGTGGAAGTTATCCTAACTTTTGGGGCGAAGGTGCTACTGGCGATATACCAGAATTATTTGGTATATTAGAAGATATTGTTGATTATGGTCGGGCTAATAAAATGTTTTATGCTGCTACTGATAGTTTAACTCCTGGGACTACTATCAGAATGCCTAAGAAATCTTTTGAGAAAGTAGATTATAAACATTAATTTTATAATTCGAACTCTTGGATAAAATCTATGATTGTTTGGTATTTTTCTATAAATCTAAACCCTTTATCAGTTAAAGAAATAAATTTTTCATTTTTGTAATCTGAAATTTCTTTTATAAAATGTTTCGTTAATAATTCTTGTAAATAAGTAGAAAATCTTTCTGAAGAAATATTAGACTTTCTTAATAAAGGGGTTGGTTTTATATGATTATTATTATCCCGTATGGTTATCAAAATGTCTTTGATAATATCTATCTTTCCACGTTTAACCATTTTAGTTAGGCCCTGTTTTTTTTACTACTTTGTAAAATATCATTAAGAAAACGGTGCATGAAGCTAAATAAATCACCAATTTGATATTATCTAAGAAATTTGGAACTAATATATCAAATATATTAATTATCCAAAATACAAGTAATAAAACATAAACTGCATATATGTTGTGCCCTTTTCTTTTATATTCTGAACTATTATAAGCTAAAGACACGGTGAATACAACTAAGAGTAATAAAAAAATGTTTATCCCTAAGTAGACTAATATATTCCTTGATAAAATAGTTATTATCGATATTATGAATGCTAAAAGATGAAATAAATAAATTTGTTTTGAACTTCCTTTCCACTTTTTCCACATGACACTATATAATAAATAAAATATTGCCATAGAACTGAAGTAAATAAATATAAACATAGTTAGTGGGCCGAATAATCTTGGTGAGATTTCAAATATCTGGTTATTGTTAAAATAAACTGAGATAAATTTAATGAATGATCTGAAAAAATATGCTATTGCGAAAAATAAGAATGCTTGTCTAAAATATTTTATCCCTTTGTAAGAACTTAACTCATAGATTTCTTTTGTGCCAAAATAAATTATTAAACTACATAGAATTATAACGAATGAATAAATTATTTCTGTTCCAAATCCCACAGTTATTATTTCTCTAGGTATATGAGGGGGTGCCATTTTTTTGTTTGATATGTGTGATATTTAAATCTTTATAAAAACAATGGATATTAAGTCCATCTTGTTTAAATATAGATTTTTTGATTATTCTTAAAATGAAAAAAATGATATACTCTTTGATTGTATTGTTATTTGTGATAGTAGGGGGGTTCTTTGTTTTTAAAGATAAACCGAAGGATTTTGGTGAAAGACCTGATTTTGATTTAGATAATCAAACAAAAGCAGAAATAACTTATTTTTTTGAGGTTACACCTGATTTAACCGAAGTAGAAGTTTATTGTGAGAACAACAGAAATTATTGTGCATTTTATTGTATGGAAGTAAATAGAACTCATGAAGTTTGCAATAACCTGCGAAGAGAACCACCGAAATGAAGAATGACATAATCAGAATAGAAAATGTATGGAAAAAATATGACATGGGTAGTGTTGAACCTTTAGTTGTATTAAAAGAGATAAATCTTACGATAAAACGAGGTGAATTTGTTGCTATAACTGGTCCTTCTGGTTCAGGTAAAAGCACGATGGTTAATATTGTTGGTGCTTTAGACAAGCCTTCTTGGGGGAGTGTTTATTTGGATGATGAAAATATATCTAAAATGAGCGAATCTTCTTTAGCTTTTCTCAGGGGTAAAACAATAGGTTTTATTTTTCAACAATTTAATCTTCTTCCGAATTTATCTGCTCTTGAAAATGTAATGTTGCCTATGGAAATTATTGACCAAGATGAAAAGAAATCTAGAGAAACTGCAGAGAAACTACTCACAAAATTAGGTCTAGGAGATAGAATTAATCATAAACCTAATGAATTATCTGGAGGGCAACAACAGAGAGTTGCAATAGCACGTTCATTAGCTAATGATCCTGAGGTTATCATAGCCGATGAGCCTACAGGTAACTTAGATAGTAAAACAGGTAAATTTATCATGGATTTCTTAGGTGAATTAAATAGTAATGGTAAGACTGTAATTTTGATAACTCATGATTTAGATTTAGTAAAATATGCTAAAAGAATAGTTTATATAAAAGACGGGAGGATTGAAAAATAATTAAGATGGATTATAAGTCCATCTCATTTAAAAATGATTTTTGTCAATTAAGATAAAATGAGAAATAAAAATAATTTTATATTGTTGGTAGTTGTTTTTTTTGTTTTAAGTTCAGTTTCTGCTAGTTCGGAACCACTTCTTTCTGGGGAGTGTAGTTTGAGTATCTCTATGATAAATCAAGAGCCATATCCTGCAATTCCCGGAGAATATGTTGATGTTGTTTTTCAAGTGAGTGGTGTAGCAAGTAATCAATGTGATGGTGCGTTGTTTGAATTAATACAAAGTTATCCATTTTCTTTAGATGATGATAATGGTTTGAGAATCTTGGATGACAGCACATACATTAAAGACTATGATAGTGATTGGATGATAGCTTATAAAATACGAGTTGATGAAGATGCACTTGATGGCACATCAACATTAAAAATACATTATACTCCTGGAACCTCAAACTTGGATTCATATGTTGAAAAAACGTTTGATATCGAAATAGAAGATTCTAGAACTAGTTTTGATGCAGTCATACAAGAAACCACTGCAAGTGAAACTGCAATAGCTATAGCTAATATTGGCAAGTATACGGCTAATTCTGTCGTTGTAAGAATTCCTGAACAAGATTATTTTAAAGCTACTAGTACTAGTGGTCAAATGGTAGGAAATTTAGAAGCAGGGGATTATACTGTTGTAAATTTTGCATTAACTAAATTACCTTCAAAAGATCAAGAAACCAGTCTTAAATTTGACATATATTATACTGATGGTCTCGGTTTGAGAAGAACAGTTAATATGGAAATTCCAATGGGTTCCGAGAGCAATAGCTTACCCAATAATATTTCAGTAGATTATCAGGAATTTGGAGGAAGAAACATGCCTCGTACAAATAGTAATAATACTTATTTAACATTAGCAATAATAATATTGGGTTTGGGTTTAGTCTTCTTGTTGTATAAAAAGAAACGTAAAAAAATAAAAAATATTTTTAAAAAATTCAAAAGAAATTCTAACACAAACCAAAATGAAAATTTAAATGAACCTACTTGGGTTAAACATCAAAAAGAAGGAGTAAAGGGGAAATAATTTTCTTTTCTTGCTAAAATGAAATTAAAAAAATGTTTTAATTTAGCTTGGAATATTTTGATACATAGTAAACTTCGAAGCTGGTTAACTATTATTGGGATTATAATAGGAATTGCCGCAGTTGTTTCTATTATTTCAATAAGCCAAGGCGCACAACAACAACTAGAAGATAGACTAGGCAGTCTTGGTGCAGATATACTTACTGTTTCACCAGGATTTTCAAAAGCATCTGGGCCAATGGGAGGGTTTAGAGAAGGCCCCATGGATAGTGACTCTGATTCTTCCGATGAACAAAAAAATTTAACTGTAAAAGATGTGTTAGTGCTAAAAAATTTAGATAATGTTAAGTATGTTATGGGTCAAGTTTCTGGCAAAGGGGAAATGACTTATTTAAGTAAGACTGCATCTGTTTCTGTAACCGGTGTAGATGAATCAGTTTGGAAGGATATAACTTATGATGAACTTGCTTCTGGAAGATTTCTTGTACAAAGTGATTTCTTTTCTGTAGTGTTGGGTGGAAGACTTGTTGAAACCACATTCGAAAATAAAATTCCGCTAAATGGTAAAATCACGATTGAAGGAAAAAGTTTCAAAGTTGTCGGTATTTTGGCTGATGGAAATGGGGTATATATGCCGCTAGATATTGCAAGAACAGTATTGGAAGACGTAGGCGAAGAAGAATTTAGTTCAATTTCTGTTAAAATAGAGGATGTTGAAATAGCAAACGAAACTGTTGGGTTGATAGAGAAAAAATTGATGTTTTCTAGGGGAATATTAAACGAAAAAAATGTAGACTTTTCAGTTTCGAATCCATCAGAAATGCAAGCAACAATACAAGAAACTACTCAAACTATGAGCTTATTTTTAGGGGCGATAGCTGCAATTTCTTTATTAGTTGGCGCAATTGGGATAGCCAATACTATGTTTACTTCGGTTTTAGAAAAAACTAAAGAAATAGGAATAATGAAAGCTATAGGCGCAAAAAACAAAGATGTGTTATTAATATTTTTATTAAACTCAGGTATGATTGGATTAGTTGGTGGATTGGGGGGGATTATACTTGGTGTTTTTGGTTCAACATTGATAGGCTATTGGGGGTCGACTTTATCTGGTGGCGAGAGTAGAATGTTTGGTAGTACTGCATTAACTCCTGAATTATTAATCGGTGCATTGTTATTTTCTTTGATAATTGGTATGATAGCTGGAGCAATACCTGCTTATCGAGCATCTAAATTAAATCCTGTTGATGCATTAAGATATCAATAATTTTTTAGAAACCTTTTTAAAACTCTCAAATAGAGCTATAGTGATGGAAAATGATAAGGCAGCCTATTTGTGTGCTATTGGCACATGTAGATCATGGAAAAACTTCAATATTAGATAGAATTAGAGGTAGTTCTGTTGCTGCTAAAGAAGCAGGTGGTATTACACAAGCAATTTCTGCTTATACAATTCCTTTAAAAAATATTAAAAACATTTGTGGTAATTTATTAGATAACATTCATTTGACTATACCCGGTATATTATTTATTGATAGTCCTGGGCACGAAGCATTTACAACATTGAGAAAACGTGGTGGAAACATTTCAGATATTGCTATTTTAGTTGTTGATATAAATGAAGGATTAAAACCGCAGACTATTGAAGCGATTGAAATATTAAAAAATTATAAAACTCCTTTTGTTGTTGCTGCAAATAAGATAGATGCTGTTTCTGGTTGGAGATCTGATCCTGAAAACAGAATAATACAAAATATTAATGATCAGGGTTCTAATGTTATAACTAATATTGAAAATAAATTATATACTATTGTAGGTAAATTATCAGAATACGGATTTAATTCTGAACGATTTGATAGAGTTGATGATTATACAAAACAGATTGCTATAATTCCTATCTCGGCTAAGACTGGAGAAGGATTTGCTGAATTATTAATGGTTATATCTGGGTTGGCACAAAAATTCTTAGAAAAAAAATTGGACATAGATGTTTGTGAACCTGCTAAAGGCACAATATTAGAAGTTACAGAAGAAAAAGGAATTGGTAAATCTTTAGATGTTATAATTTATGATGGTTGTTTAAAACAAAATGATGTATTGTTGATTGGTAATATTGGTGATCCTATTGAATCTAAAGCTAAATGTTTATTTAACTTTGGAGACGGAAAATTAACTCCGGTTAATGAGGTTGAAGCTTCTGTGGTTTTAAAAATTTCGGGGCCTAACTTAGAACATGTTATACCTGGAATGCCGATTAGAGTTGCGAATGAAAATTATGAACAAATAAAAGAAGAATTAATGGAAGAAGTCGAGGAAGCAGTTATAGAAATTGATAATGAAGGTGTTGTTGTTAAAGCTGACACACTAGGTTCATTAGAAGCTTTGGTTAGATTATTAAAAGAAAAAAATATTAAAATTAAAAGCGCGGGCATAGGAGATATTAATAAAAAAGATCTTGCTGAAGCTAGTGCTGAACAAGAATATTTGAATAGATTAATATTGGGATTTAATGTTAAACAAATTGAAAAAGATGATAATGTTAAAGTTATTACAAGCAATATCATTTATAGAGTTATAGAACAAGCTGAAGAATGGTTAACAAATGAAAGCAGAAATGTTGAGGCTAGAGAATTAAGTAGTATTGTTAAACCTTTTAAATTTACGATATTGAGAAATCATACTTTTAGAAAATCTAGTCCTGCTATTGTTGGCGTAGAAGTTTTGGGCGGTACTGTAAGAGCTAATACCCCTATAACTAAAGATGGAAAAAAGTTAGGTTTATTGAAAGCTATACAAGATGGAGATGATAATCTAAAAGAACTAGCTGAAGGCAAACAAGCTGCTATTTCTATTACTAATGTTACTGTGGGCAGACAAATAAATGAACAAGATAATTTATATTCTGAGATTTCCGAAGCAGATTTCAGAAAGTTGAAGAAGTTAAAGAAACACTTGAACGCTAAAGAAGTTGAAATTTTGAAAGAGTATGCTGATATGAAACGTGTTGAAAACCCTACTTGGGGGATATAGTAACTTTTATAAATCGATGGTTGTTTCATTTTTTTAATGTGGTAAAAATTATTGATGGTAAGAATTTAGAGTCTACTTTAAAATAATTTTATAAAAATGGAAAAATTAGAAAGATTAATACAAACTGAATCTGGAAGATTACACAGATGGGGTAATAAAATTATTGCCCAACGAAATGTTCTTTTAGTTGGTAAGATAACAACTCTTGCTGTACCAAGCCCATGTTTGGATATATCTGAGTATATGGATGAATTAGCTCATAGGGATTCAGCATTTATTCCAACTCTCGCTAATGCTTATGTAGCTTCTGATTTTTCTTGTGATACTCAACACATAAGAGAACTTAAAGGTCTCGGGGTTAAAAAAATTTATTCTATCTTTGCTATTCAGTTTTATCGTATTAATGAATAGTTTTAAACTAATTTTTTTAGGTTTAAGCGTTATAAACCTATTAGTAAATCGATAAGGTTTTAAATCACAACTAAATTCTAAAATCATGGTTAAGATATTAAATCCTCGAAGTAATGAATTATTTAGAGAATTAGCTTGCGAAAGAAAAGTAGTTGAATATTTATTAGAATTAAGAAAATCTCATTGTGATTCATATGATCATAGTAAAAGAGTTGGATTATTGAGTATAGACTTAGGATATGAAAATAATTTTAATGGTATGAACTTAAGATATATTGGTTATGGTGGATTATTACACGATATCGGAAAGCTAAGAGTTCCTAAAGAGATTTTAACTAAACTTGGTAGCTTAGATGAAGAAGAATTAGATATTATTAGTGGACATCCAAGGTTAGGTTTTTTAGAATCTCAAGATTTAGGATACGAGGAAGTAAGACAAATTATAGTAGCACATCATGAACACAAAGTTAATCCTTATCCAAGAACAAATAATTTTAGAAGAAAACAAGATAGAACACGAGAAGATAGAAGACATTTTGATGAAAATATAACTCTTGCTGCTCAAATTGTAGCTGTTTCTGATATTTATGACGCTTTGACAAGCAAAAGAGAGTATAAAGAAGAATTTGGAAAACAAGATGTTGAGAGAATTTTAAGAGAGCAGTTTAAGGGAGATCAAAGATTTGTAGATCAAGTTTTAACAAGAAACTAAATATAAAAATGAAATATTTAATAGTAGAAGATAATTTTGGGGACGTATCCCTTTTGAAATTAATGTTGAGTAATGTTGGATTTAGTGTAGATGTTGTACACCCAGAAGAGGCATTACAAATCAATAAAGAAACTCAACCAGAAATTATTCAATTAGATGGTCTTGCTGGAAGATGTTTTGAACTTTATCAACAGATGAGACAAGATAACCTTAATGCCAGATATTTACTATTTTCTGCAAATAGAGAGTTATATGATCAAGCTAGAGAAGTGGGAATGGATGTGTTCGATAAATCATGGGGCGGTTCTGATTTGATTCAATATGCTAAACAGCTTATTAAAAACAAGTGATTTTTAGTCTTTGTTTTCACCATGATTGCAATATCCTGGTTTTTTCTTGGAAGGTTTTAAGTATAAAACTTTACTAATAAAATACTTATAAAAAAATCCTCCGCTTAAAGGAACATTACATTTCTTGCATTTTTCTATCATACTAATATTTTATAACTTAATTATATAAATTTTACCAATAGAAAGCTTTTTAATAAACATGTTATTTCGGGCTAGATGGTAGAAATAGTCATTTCAGGCGTTAAAATAAATGTTCCTCAGGAACAGGATTATGAAGAATTGTATTCCTCACGTTTGGCTAGTTTTTTAAATAACCCTGATAATGTAAGTTTTTTAAAAGAACAATTTGATAATGCGGATTATGATGAAGGAGTGATTTACGCAGTTATAGGAGAAAGTTTTGTGTTAGGTCAAACTGATTTGTCTCTTGCTAGAAATTTAAATTTTGAACTTTTTAACTTCCAAAACAGCATGCAATTAGCATCTGCTTTACATAGCTATATGGTTGTTCAAGAAAGAGAAAATGAATCTGTTCGTCTAAGATTGATTTCAAATTTGAGTAATCAACAACTCGAGGAAAGGATTGCAGACTTTGTTAAATTACCTGTTATTGAATTGTCTGATTTAGAATGTAAGTTGTCTTTCAATGAAGAAGGAGTTTGTAATATTGAATCAAAAAAACTATTATTTTTTGAAAATGTTTATAGATGCCCAGTTATTAATAGATTATCGAGAACCCCTTCACAAATAAAAACAATATATTTTTTAGCGCCCTCTCCAGATAGTGATTCTCAGACTGTTGTCGAGAGAAGCGAATATTCTATACCTCATTTTCTATATGAAACAACTATCGAAGATATATCTATAGAAGATGCGTTTTTAAAATATAATGAAATTGTTAAAGACAGAAGTGATATGCTCGTAATTAAAGTTCCTACTTATGCTTGTTTGATGGATGCTTGTGCTTCTACAAGACAAGAACTTATTTATGAAATAACCCCCGAACAAAAAACCAAATTAGCTAGTAGGGTAGTTGATTAATCCAATAGAAAGCTTTTTAAAACCAGTATTATCACAAGAAAGATTATGATAAACATAAGTGATCCAAAAACAGGAAAAACATACAAGAAAGAAGCAGATGCTCAGATGTATATGAACAAGAAAATTGGTGAAACTATCAGCGGAGATATGCTTGGGCTTAAAGGTTACGAGTTAGAAATAACTGGTGGTTCTGATAAATCTGGTTTTCCTATGAGAAGAGATTTAACAAGTTTGGGCAGAAAAAGACCTTTAGTTGTTAGTGGCGTTGGTGCTAAATTCAAAGAAAAGGGTGTAAAACAAAGAAAATCCGTTCATGGAAATCATGTTGATGAAGATATTACACAATTAAACTTGAAGATTGTTAAACCTGGAAAGGAATCAATTGAGAAAGCTTTAGGTATAGCTACTGAAGAAAAAGCTGAAGTTGCAGCTGAAGAGTAAGTTTTTTATAATCTAATTTTATTTAATTTATATGGCTAAGAGAGTTATGATTTGTCCTAATTGCAAGAGTAGAAATGTTTCTGTAGATATGTTTAATTCATTTAAATGTAAAGATTGTGGTTATAGTGGGCGTATGTTTATAGAATTTGACGAAGAAGAGTTAAAAAAATTCAAGAACTAAAAAGGTTTATAAACAGCCGGTTTATCTAAAGATATAGATGGCAAGACCAAAAAAAACAGAAAAGAAAGTTGAATTAACTCCAGAAATTAGTATTTTGCTAGTTGGTCATGTAGACCATGGAAAAACTACTTTAACTCAAGCTTTATCTGGAAAATGGACAGATACTCATTCTGAAGAATTAAAAAGAGGCATTACAATTAAATTAGGTTATGCTGATTCTGTATTCTATAAATGTCCAAAATGCCAAGATCAAGAATCTTATGGTGTTCATGGAATTTGTAAAAATTGTCAATCTGAGTGTATGCCTTTAAGAAAAGTTTCTTTTATTGATGCTCCTGGGCATGAAACTTTAATGGCAACTATGTTATCTGGTGCAGCTATAGTAGATGCAGCTTTACTTTTAGTTTCAGCTAATGAACCTTGTCCTCAGCCACAGACTAGAGAACATTTAATGGCTTTAGAAATTCTTGGTATTAAAAATATAATTGTAGTCCAAAACAAAATGGATTTGGTTGACAAAGCTGATTTATTAAAACATTATGCTCAAATAAAAGAATTTTTGAAAGGTACTATTGCAGAGAATGCACCGATAATACCTATATCGGCTCAACATAATGTTAACATTGATGTTCTAATTGAAACTATACAAGAAAATTTCAAAACGCCAGATAGAAATAATAGTTCTGATCCAATATTTTACATTGCAAGATCTTTTGATATTAATAAACCTGGATCTGGTATTAAAGACATTCATGGCGGAGTTATTGGTGGAGCTATGAAAGTAGGTATGCTAAAAATTGGCGAGATTGTTGAAATAAGACCGGGGATAAAAAGAGAAAAATTTGGTAAAACTGTATGGGAACCGATATTAACTGAAGTTGCTAATCTAATGACTGGAGATTTAGAAGTTAAAGAAATTACTCCTGGGGGATCTGCAGGAATATTAACTAAGCTTGATCCTGCAATTGTTAAATCAGATAGTTTGACTGGTAATGTTTTAGGAATACCTGGGCATATGCCTGATGTATTAAATGAATTAAATTTCAAACCAAATTTATTAGAAAGAGTTGTTGGAGCTAAAGATGAGTTATTAGTAGATCAAATTAAAAAAAGTGAAACTTTAATGCTTAACGTTAATTCGACTGCTACGGTGGGTATAGTTGTTGAAATTAACAAAGGAATAATAAAAGTTATATTAAAAAAACCAGTTTGCGCCGCAAAAAAAGATAGGATAACTATTTCTAGAATGGTTGGCGCAAGATGGAGATTAATCGGTTGGGGAAGTTTAGAATAAATTTTATAAACTAAATAGGTTTATCTTTTTGATGGATACAAGTGAACTATTAGCTACCTGTGTTTCTGCTTATTTAGAAGATTACATTGATTTAAAATTAGTAGAACATAATTTACGACATGTATCCAATTCAGAGAGACAAAACTTAGAAAAATTTGTTAATGATCAAAAAAGAATTGAGTCATTATTATCTGTGTTAACTAGACGTGGCATAGGTTTTGTAGATTTAAATTATAACCCTGAAACTAGTTTGTTTAGTATTGGAACTGATATGGATTATACTACAAGTAGACAAATCGTTAGAGAAAATAATTTAAAATACATTGCTTTACAACCAATTATAACTGAGACTAGTTATTTTACCTATATTGTTTTTGAAGCACCACATTATCCTGAAGCGGTAGCTTTAATAGATGCATATATTAAACATTTTGAGAAGAAATAACTTTTTCTGAATCTAGTTTTGTTACAGATATTACCTTATCTTTTTCATCTAGTTTCATAATTCTTACACCTTGAGTATTTCTACCTATACTTGAAATATCTTTAGCTGAAGTTCTTATTAAGACACCTTGTTTTGTAACAAATATTAAATCATCATTATCATTAACAGATTTTATACCGATTACTTTTCCGTTTCTTTCTGTTGTTTTTATATTAATAACTCCAGAACCACCACGATTAACTAGTCTATAATCGTTTATGTCTGTTTTTTTACCGTAACCGTTTTCAGTCATTGTAAGTAATGCATCTCTAGCTATGTCTACTCCAATAACTTCATCGTTACTTTTTAATCTGACTGCTCTTACACCCATAGAATTTCTACCAACTGGACGAACTTGTTTATCATTAAATCTTACAGCTTGACCGTTTTTAGTTGCTATAATTAGTTCTTCTCCATCTTTTGTAAGAATAACATCGATTAATTTATCATTATCTCTTAGGTTAACTGCAATTATTCCGCCTTTTCTTGGTTTAGAGTATTTTATTACGGATGTCTTTTTTATTAATCCATTCTTAGTTATCATATTTAAGAAATGTGTTTCTTTGAATTCTTTTATTGGTATTATTGCGTTAATCTTTTCTTCTTTTTCTAATCTTAATAAATTAACTAAGTTTACTCCTTTAGAATATCTTGATCCAGAAGGTATTTTATATGCTTTTGACCAGTATACTTTACCTAGATTACTAAAGAATAACAAGAAATCATGTGTATTCGTTACAAATATTTTTTCTACGAAATCTTCTTCTTTAGTTCCTGTTGCTTGAATTCCACGACCACCACGATTTTGTTGTTTGTATGTGTCTACAGGTAATTTATTTACATAACCGTGATGAGTAAATGTAACTACAACATTTTCTTTTTTGATTAAATCTTCGTCTTCTATATCTCCTTCAACATCAATTATTTTTGTTTTTCTTGCGTCACCATATTTTTCTTTTAACTCTTGTAATTCATTTTTTATTATTTCAAAAACTTTTTGTTCGCTAGATAATATTTCTTTTAATTGAATTATTAATTTCATTAAATCCTCATGTTCTTGAACTAATTTTGAAGTTTCTAAAGAAGTTAATTTTTGTAGTTTCATATCTAAAATTGCTAGAGATTGTTCTTCGGAAATATCTAATAAATCGATTAATCCTTTTTTAGCAATTTCAACATCTTTACTTTCTTTTAATTTTTTAACTACTGCATCTATATTTTCTAAAGCTTTTTTTAATCCTAATAAAATATGTGCTCTTTGTTCTGCTTTTTTTAAATCGAATTGAGTTCTTTTTGTTACAATATCTTTTCTGTGTTGTATAAAATTGAAAATTATTTCTTTTAAGTTTAAAACTTTTGGTTGATTATTAACTAAAGCTAAGTTGATTATACCGAAGCTGGTTTCTAATTGAGTATGTTTATATAATTGATTCAAAATTAATTCTGCGTTTGCATCTCGTTTTAATTCTATAACTACACGCATACCTTTTCTGTCTGATTCATCTCTAATATCTGAAATTCCTTCAACTTTTTTTTCTTTTACTAAATTTACTATGGCTTCAATTAGTACTGTTTTGTTTACTTGATAAGGAATTTCCGTGACTATAATTTTTCTTTCTTCTATTTCGCATACAGATCTTATTACTACAGTTCCTCTGCCAGTTTTGTATGCATGTTTTATGCCTGCTTTTCCTAAAATTAATGCACCAGTTGGAAAATCTGGGCCAGTTACTACGTTACTTAATTCTTCTATTGAAATTTCAGGATTGTCTATTTGTAATTTTATTGCTTCTAGAACTTCTGAGATATTATGTGGGGGCATGTTTGTTGCCATACCAACTGCAATTCCAGAACTACCATTGATTAATAAATTAGGAATTTTTGAAGGTAAAACAAATGGTTCTTTTAAACTTTCATCAAAATTTGGAACAAATAATACTGTTTCTTTTTCTATGTCTGCAAGTAACTCTTCTGCTATTCTATCTAATTTTGCTTCTGTATAACGCATTGCTGCAGCTGAATCTCCATCAACAGAACCAAAGTTACCTTGTCCCTTGATTAATGGATATCTTAACGAGAACTCTTGAGCCATACGTACTAATGAATCGTATACAGCGATATCTCCATGTGGGTGATATTTACCAAGAACTTCTCCTACAATTCTTGCCGATTTTTTACTTGGTTTATTGTGAAACATTCCCATACGATACATTGCATAAAGAATTCTTCTATGAACTGGTTTCAAACCATCATTAACATTTGGTAAAGCTCTTCCAACTATAACTGACATAGCATAGTTTAAGTAAGATTCTTGCATTTCGTTTTCTATTAAACGATTTTGTATTTTATCAGATGTCAAGGTTTTTTACCTCGTGAGCATGTGTTTGTATGAATTCTCTTCTTGGGTCTACTTCTTCTCCCATTAAGATTGTGAATATTTCATCTG
>PNOQ01000053.1 GCA_013824915.1 Nanoarchaeum sp.
CTTGTTTCTTTGGCATCCTAAAATGAGAGGATATATTCTTTGAAGATACTTTCTTTTTTTCGTTTATATAATTATAAAATTTATCAAATTCTGTAAGATATATCTTTTTCGGTTGTTCTGGAAGAACTAATTTTTTAATTTCCTCTTTTTTCTTTCTGGGGGTCTTTAATATTGATATTAGTTGGAATAATATCAAGAAACCGAAGACTATATGGATATATAAATTATTGAATAAATAGGATATTACTCCACCAACTAATAAAAATAAGATTAATAAAAATATTTTTAATCCTAAGACAGATTTTTTTCTTGGTTCTTTTATTTTCTTTTCTTTGGGAGCTTTTTCTTTTTTAGGTAGTACTACCTTAATCTTTTGTTCTTTGTTTTTTAATATTTCAATAGAACCGGCTAAGTTGTTAGTACTATTTGTTTTTTCTGTAACAGATTTTTTAGGAAATTTAAAAATTGGAGCTTTTACTTTCTTTTTTTGTAATAATTTTTTTGTGTTGTTTTTTTGTTTAAGTTTATGATTAATTAAACTGATTCTTTTCTTTTTTTTATATTTAGAAATATTATGATTAACTCTTCTCTTTTTCCCCATGATTATAGATCTCAAAAAATATGTTTATTAAAGATTGCTTTAATTAAGTAGTAGTTATAAAATTCTAGGGGTATTGTTTATTAATACATTCAAATCTGAAAAGTTTATTAGGTACAATCCACGAGGATAATTTACCGTTATCATTTCGCCAGAATAGGGGAAAGTTGCAACTAATGATGTTGATATTGTAGCATTATTACGATCTAATTCAATACATTGCGTACATAAAGAGCCAATTGTTAAGTTAATTTGGTTATTTATCAAAAATCTGTTTATAGATGTGGAATTTAAAGCATAATTAGTTGTAGTAGCATTACCATTCGTGCCAATGAGAGTTAAGTTGAATATAAAATCACTTCCAGGATTTTGGGTCAACCATTGAACTGTTGGATTTGAAGCAGATGTTTGAGTGATATTTAATCCTACTCGTGATAAATATGTTCCGGGATAAACAGCTAAGATTACCCTATCATTTTGATTTATATGGGTATATCTAAAATTGTTTGGCTCGGCGATAATAGGTATTTTTTCTGTGCTATTGTATACTTTACTTAAATCAAAACTTATTTCTTGTTGATCATTTTGTATATAACTAGATAAAGATTGCATTCTAGAATAAAATGATGAGCCATAATTGGTAAAATCTGTATCTAAAGTTTCTGCTATTTTTAGATTTGTAGAATTTGTATTGGTATCCCAAGAAATATCCATTGTTAATCCGTTATCTAGTTTGCTGATTATGTTATCTATTGAAACTTTTAAAAGGTATAATCTATCTAAAGAACCGGATTCTCCAAGTCTTTCGTTTGACTGTTGCAAGGTTTTTACAACTAATAAGGATAAAACTACGACTAACATAACTAAGAAGAATGCACTAAATGTGAAAAATATTCCTTTTTTTAGTCTAACCATATTTTATACTCCGCATTGCAAAAGCTCGATCCAGATGAAAAATAAAATTTGCCGCTTGTTATTGCTACATCATCGGGCGGTGAAGAACCTACTTCGAAATTACATAATCCACCGGAATTACTTATTATGTACATATTAAATCGTTCTGGTAAAGTATCTTCTATAAACTGTGAAATTAATGCTTGATTCGGGCTATCAAAATATCCTTTATATTGCATTATAACTATTAAATCTGTTCCTGTTCTTAATAATTGTAAGTTTGAATATGGATCTTGAGATTTTTGGACTACAAAATAATTAGATACCATTAGTAGAGAGAAAACTACAACTAACGCTACAGCAACATCTAAAGTAAAGATGAATGCTTTTTTATGGCCCGCCTGAAAGCCAAAATTCAAGTATTGCTTCAGATTCATTGTATATCACATATCTTTTTAAGGTTACATAAGTTGTATCATTTAACTTTTCGCCTTTCTCTATTTTTGGATCAAAATCAGATCCGTCTATATTAGATAGTCTAAAATAATATTCATAATTATTTATACTTAACTTAGATTTTATATAGTCATACTCTAGATTTAGAAATGCGTTTAATTTATCATTATCTATTACATGATCTTGTTTTGCTAAACCTATTATAGTTACAGGATTTAATGATGTACCTTCATCAAATTTTTCCCATGCAGAAGGTTTTCCTGCATATCTAGTTAATAAATCAGAGATATGATATGCACGTATCATATTTGTATTTGTGTCTATTCTTTTTTCTATTTTTTCATTATAATTATTTAACGTAATCATTATTCCTGTTACTAAAACTCCAAATATCATCGCAGCTATGAATAAGTCCAGTACAGCTATTTGTGCTTTTTTATTGTGTTTCGTTGACATTTTCTAAAATTATATAATTATTTTCATTTTTTATTTTTATATCGCCAAAAACTTGTTGATATGGAGCAAATGCAGAAAAATGACAAGTTATGTCGCTCTCTCTTTCTGGATGTGCAACCATATAATATGCTACAGAAATTAAATCGACTAAGACTTGAGAAAATTGTTTTGTTGGTATGTTAATATAATTGACATAGAAATCTCCAAAATAAAATATTTTGCCTTCACCATAATTCCAATATGCAATTGCAGGTTGATTTCTACTATCACTCATGTAAGAAGAATTTCTATATCTGGCTATTACTGTGAACTCATTATCTAACCCTTCAGAGAGAGGATTTAGGTCTATCCAGTCAACTCTTGTTCCTGTATTACTACTTCTTATCCCACTTATTTTAAGATTGTCCCCGCTGTTCAAATTTAGATTAAAGGTTTCTTCTCTCCAAATTTCTCCACTACCATAACCATTTGTAGATTGCCATGTGTGATTTAAATTTCCATTTATATAAAAACTATAATCATCGGGATTACCACTATCGTCTGTTTCATCACAATACCTAATAGTAATTTCATACTCTCCTGTAGTTTCTGGAAAATTATTCAAAGATATATTTGCTTGTGTACCTGATGTTCCAGTATTTCTAGCACATCTCCCTGCGGATGGAGAAGAACAAGAACAAACTGAAGAAGAATAATAACCGCCGTTTAAACTTAAACTCTCTGCTTCATAACCGGTAGTTGAAACATCATTATTAACATAAGGCCTTTCTTCAAAACTTAGTTGATCTCCAATTGCTAAATCAAATGCTTCATTAGTATTTTCAACTACAACATTGTATTGATGAGATGGAAAATAGTAATAATCACTAAATCTTTGATGAAGATTAATCCCAAACATTTCCCAATCGTTATCTAATGGCAAAGCATTTTCGCATCTGTAAGAAGTATTTGAAAAAGGCCCATAAGTAGATTCACTACAAAAAACATGTTCTGATAAAATCAAAGCATTCCCTTCTGAAACCCAATCTTCCAAACGATTAATATAATCTGTTGCATAATGATCATAATTAAGTGTTGCATCTTCTAAGTATATAGTATTATAATTATCTAAATTATTCATCAAATCATGTATTGTTCTATTTATTCTCGTATTCATCCAAGGAGTTTGGTCGCAACCAGAAACACCAATATCACTAAAACAGTTCTTGTACCAATCTGGGTCTGGATCTAATTCTAAATTAACCCTATCATAAAAACTTTGTAAAGTTGGGCCCGATTCAGATGCTAAGAACGCTATTCTTGGGACATCACCATATTCTTCAACACTATTTAATGTTTCAACACTAACCATGCTCCCATTAAAAGCAGTTATTAAAAAATCTGTATGTGTTTCTACTTCGGTACCCGGACCAGAGATATAAACAGAATTTATTAGATTAACAATTTTTAAACATTCACTTCTTTTTTCTATGTAATCTTCTGTTTCCCCAAGTTTTATTTGATGATTTAATGTAAAAACTGCAACTAGTAAAAATAAAAACATTATGATTCCTACCCCTAACATTACTTCAGGAGTTGATTGAGATTTACGATTTTTGTATTTGAATAGTACCATTTTCTAAAATTTCAATCTCCATTTCAAATTGCCCTTGCTCTGCAGGTATTGAACCAGTTACTGGACCTTTTGTTGTATAATAAAAATCAGAAATATCTCCGAAAATATTTACTTTGATTAAAATTTCAGTCCCGCTAACTCTTGTTTCAGTTATTCCGCCAGGCAGACTAATCATCACATAATCTTTATTTCCGGGCCCAAAAGCATAAAGTGCATCTGAAGTTTTTCCAAGAGTTTGAACTGCATCTTCTAACTTTTCAACTTTAACATTTTGAGAGGAGTAATAACTTACATAATGGAATAAGGGGATTAAAACTACTAATAAAGCGCCCACTAGTATCATATATTCAAAAGCTGCCTGCCCCCTCTTTTTCATAATACGAATTTCGTGTTAATAGTATATATAACTTATTGTTTTTTTGAATGTGACATATGGCAAACTTTATAAATTAGTATTTTTAGAAATAAGTTAGTATTATAATAATTTAAAGAGGTGAAAAAGAGATGAATAATAAAAAAGGACAAGCAGCTATGGAGTTCTTGATGACTTATGGTTGGGCAATTTTAGTTGTTTTGATTGCTATAGGTGCATTAGCATACTTCGGTGTTTTGAATCCAGGTAGATTCTTACCTTCAAGTTGTACAATAATGCCGGGTGTGTCTTGTGAAGATTTCCAAGCGATAGATTCTACAGATACTGTATCATTGACTTTGAGAAATGGTATTGGTGATGATGTTACTAACGTAACAGTATTAATAAACCAACCAGATAGTAATGTTACAATATGTCCGTTGACTTGTAGTAGTGGTTGTACAGGAACAAATACTATGCCAGATGGACAATTAGTTACATGGACATCAAGTAGTTGTACTGCAGGTACAGGTGTTGGAGCACAAGGTAGTAAGTTTAAAGCAGATATCTTGTTTACATACACTACAGGTAGTAGTCTTTCACATACTAAGACTGGTTCTGTAACAACACAGGTTGAATAAACCTTTTTTCTTTCTTTTTTTAGTTAGTTTTTTATACTATTAATTTTAGTCATTTTAATGGCAAAATATTATATAACAACTGCAATAGATTATGTAAACGCAGCTCCTCACATAGGCCATGCTTATGAGAAGATATTAGCGGATGTTTTAGCTAGATGGAAGAGGCTTAATAATTTCGATGTTTTCTTTTTAACCGGAACAGATGAGAACGCACAAAAAAATGCTCAAGCTGCTAAAGAAGCTGGAATAACTACTAAAAAATTTGTGGATTTAAATTCTAAAAAATTTGAAGAACTTTGTAAAAAATTAAATATTTCTAATGATTATTTCATTAAAACGAGTGAAAAAAGACATTTTGAAGTTAGTCAATTAATATTTAAGAAAATTTATGATAATGGGGATATTTACAAGAAGAAGTATTCTGGGCTATATTGTGTAGGTTGTGAAGCATTTTTAACTGAGAAAGATTTAGTTGATGGAAAATGTCCAGATCATAATAAAGCACCTAAGTTGATTGAAGAAGAAAATTATTTCTTTAAATTAAGTAAGTATGAAAAACAAATTTTAAAATTGGTTTCTAGTTCAAATTTTATAATTCCTGAAGGTTGGAGAAACGAAATTGTTAATAGGATTAAATCAGATGGATTAAAAGATATATCTGTTAGTAGACCAGGAATGGATTGGGGCATTGATGTACCTATAGACAAGGAACATAAAATTTATGTTTGGATTGATGCGCTAAGTAATTATATTTCAGCTTTAGATTATCCAAATGGTGCAAAGTTTAAAAAATATTGGCCTGCGGATGCACATGTAATCGGAAAAGGCATTAATTGGTTTCACTCTGTGATATGGCCCGCATTGTTAATGTCTGCTAAAATTGAAGTGCCTAAGAATATTTGGGTTCATGGGTATATAACTGTAGATGGGAAGAAAATAAGTAAAAGTTTGGGTAATTCTATAGATCCTGTTGCGTTAGTTGAAAAATATTCTACAGACATAGTTAGATATACTTTGTTGAAAGATGTTCCATTTAATCAGGATGGAGATTTTTCAGAAAAATCTTTGAAAGATAGGAATAATAACGAACTAGCTAATGATTTAGGAAATTTGATTAGTAGGACTTTAAGTTTATGTGAGAAATTTTATTCTGGAAAAATAACAAAACAGAAAGATGATAGTTTGTTTAAAGAGTTGAATTTAGTTAAAATAAACGAATATATAGATAAATATGAATTACATAATGCCTTGGAAGAAATTTGGAAGTTTATACGAGCTACTAATAAATATGTAAATGATAAAGAACCTTGGAAGAATGAGGAAGATAGAGAACTTGTTTTATATAATATATTAGAAGCCATTAGAATAATTAGTATACTGATTAGTTCGTTTATACCTGAAACTAGCGATAGAATAAACAAGCAGATTGGTGTTAAAACGGGCGATATTAAAACTGTTAAGTTTGGTTTACAAAAAAATTATATTGTCAAGAAGGAGGGAATACTTTTTAGTAAGGTAGAATAAAATGGAAATTGAATTTGAACAATGGGCTAATATGGATTTAAGAGTTGCTGAGATTATAGATGTTGAAGATCATCCGAATGCAGATAAATTGTATGTTTTGAGAGTTTTAATCGGTGAAGAAGAAAGAACTATTGTTGCAGGAATAAGAAAATATTATGGCAGAGAAGAGCTAATCGGAAAGAAAATAATTGTTTTTGCTAATTTGAAACCTGCTGTTTTACGTGGAATTGAAAGCCAAGGTATGTTATTAGCTGCTTCTGATTCTAACAAAGAGAATGTAGTTCTTTTAACAGTTGATAGTGATATTGAATCTGGGGCTAAGGTCGGTTAGAATTATTTCTTCTTTATCGTTTGTTTCCACAATAATTCAAAATATGACTTAAAACTATCGGCAATGTCTTGATTGATTATTTCTACAGCTAACGGATGTTCTCCTTGAGGTATTGCTATTAATGTTGTATCTTTGTATATCATTGTCCAACTGGGAGTTTCTAAATTTTCAGGCATCCTTCTTGCTTGACATAATTTGTTTTGGTTTCTATTCTTGAGGACATCATTTGTGACAGTATAATTGTAAAGTAATCTTGAACGTATTCCTAACTCATCAAGTTTTTTATTTGCTTGTTGCCATTTAGCATGATGATGTGTAGGTTGAGATGCAGGAAGCCCATAAATGACTACTTCGTCATCTTTTTTTAATACATCGTATCTTTTTTCGTAGGCAGTCATGAGTCCTTTGAAACCTTCATAAATTGTTGCGATGCTTTTTTTGTTAAATGCTTGTTTTTTTATAATTTCAGGAATAAGTTTTTGTAAATCTTCTCTTGTTTTGTTTAGGTTTTCTTTCTTTTTGTCTATATATTCGATTAACTGTGAAGGTTGTGCTGCTTGGAACACTTTTGTTTTTTCTTTGATAATATAGCTGACTAGTCCTTTTTTGATAAGTTTGTTTAAAATTCTGTAAATAATACTTTTAGTAATTCCTGATTCTTCTAAAATTGGACCTATACTCGATGGGCCAGTTTCAATTAGAGCTAGATAGACCTTTATTTCTCCATTGGTCATACCTGCTTCTTCTAACGGCGTAATATCCATATTATTTGTTTTATTGTTGATTATTTAAACCTTTTTATTAGTGATACTACTAGTGGTATACTAACATATAAATACAGTAGTTACTAATAAGTAGTTATAACAAGTCATAGCCACGGACTTAAAAGTGGCAGGATAATTAAAAATGAAAAACATATTAACAGAAATAACAGACCATTTCGATTATACAAAAGAATATCTGGCACCATTAGGAACACGTAAATTTGATTTAGCTGCTCAAGAGAGTGCCGCATTATTTTATTATAGAAGCGGATTAATAAGAGGCAAAATTATTGGTTTAGGTTTAGAACAATCCATGGAAGATATTATAGATGGAATGAACATAACACACGAAAGAGTCATACCTACGGACATTCATATTCTTGATTCCTTTTGCGATGGAAAATCTAGCCAACATTCTCGAGCTGCACATTATGAGTTACTTAAATTTGGTTTAGATTATGTAGACAAATGGGTAATGTACAATAATTTATTCGCGGAGGAAAAAACCAATGACAAATCTTAAACAAAAAAGCGAAACTTATAACACATTAAAAACTAAATTGGAAGAAATAGTTGAATCGCGCCCAGATCACAGTTTTCAATCACGAGTTGACGAAATTAATTCATATATAGAATTATCCGACTCATTATATGGGGAGCTTACAGATAGAGAAAAAGCAATCATAAATCTTTCTTATGATGGACTCGTAAGTGTGTGTGACGCAGAAAGCCTATCAAGATCAGTTAGTAGGATCATACACGCTTCCGGAAGAGAATATTGGGAAGAAAGAAAAGATTTACTAGAAGTTTATGATAGATATATGAGCGATGAGAGCATTCCTCAGGCAATTACTGAAAATGGTGCTTACAAAACAATATGCAAAATAATTGATGATTCGATGAAAAACATAATGGAAGTTCATCCTATGGGTTATTTTTACCATAGTTCGTTCGCGATTGGCAAACTAATTGTAGAACACGCAGAGGAGTTAAGTAATTTTGAAATCGAAAAAGTCACAGCAAAAAGAAATGGATTTGTAGCAACATATATTGAAAACAGAGAAAGATGGCAATACCGAACAAGAAAACATGAAGAATGTAATTATAGAGAAAATCTTAAAGGATTAATTGATTCAGATATATATAACGACATGTTTGGAACTAATGAAACCTGGGATTTAATCAGAACTCCATTCGACACTATTAATGAAAAACTCGAAGAAGTTACTAAAAACTTTTTGATAAGCATAAATAGAGAACAAAACCCAATAGCAAGAGAATTAGGAACACTTGGAATCGCCTATTCTACAGTAGTTGAGAAACTTTCTGAGAATGAACTTAAGATTTTGACTAAGAAACTACGAGTACTCATGAAAGCAAGTAACTGTGGTTTTTATAATGTTGAAAAAAGAAAAGAAGCCGAAAGAAATCTGAGAGAATCAATATTGATGAATTAACTCATTACATAAGAAACGCTGAAAATACAGAAGAAAGTATAACTGTAAACCTAATAAAATTGCATAAATTGGTAGGGGAAAATATTGCCCCCCCATTTTTTCTTTTTTAAAAGATATAGCAACATATTTTACAATTTTTTATGTTTAGAATTATGAATGGCCCGAACCGGATTTGAACCGGCGATCTTCCGAGTTCTGCTATACCTAGATATCAGTTTCATCCTCAAATGTGAGACGGATGCTCTAGCCAGGCTAAGCTATCAGGCCATGTTAAAAAGACTAATCTATTTATTTTATAAATTTAACTGTTATTTGCAAGTTTCTTATATTTTTCAATAAATTTAGGGTTTTTCGGGTTTATTATATCGAACCACTTATTTACTCTTTCTATGCCTCTTACTTCAATTACATGTACATCTCTCCATCTTGGATTGTTTCTTAGATTAACGTAATAACCTGATTGTATGTTTAGTTTTGATAATTCAACTTTTATTTGTTTTGCTAAATATTCTGATGTAGTTGTTATCTTTACTCTTGGATACAGTTTATTATTTTTATGTTCTAAGTACAAACAACCATCTGTATCAAATATACCTCTAATTGAAGATATCATTAATTCTTTTTTTCTTAAAAACATTTGAGGAATTCCTATTTCTCTCTTTTGACCTAAAGGCAATTTTAATATATTGTGTTTGAAATTAACTAGCTCATTTGACCAAATTTGGAAACCAAAAACGCCAGTTGTATGCATTTCCCTTAAAGAAACATCATAATCATAAAGTTCTTTGTATATTGGTTTTATTCTAGTCTTATAATGTTCAACATCATCTAAAATATGTCCTCTTAATTGATAAATCCCTCTTTGTTTGTTATTACTTAAATAAAAGTTCATAGAACCATCGCCTATATGCCAACCAGTTTCTTCAGCTAGTTCAGAAGTGATAGATTTAGGAATTTCCATAAAAGAATAGATGAAAATTAGTTTAAATACCTGGTGCAGGTGGTTGGCAAGCTAACTATTAGGTCTTGGTGGAGAAGATTGTGGTATTCCTGGATAAACCCAGTAAGCTTTGCCGATTTGTAGTATTTCGGAACTTATATCTGAGTAAGAATTTCCGTTCCATTCCATAACTGTGTACTGGCCAGGGCCGTAATTTTGATTTACTGTGCCTTCAATAATTGTACCCACAAGATTCCAACTATTAGGGGTTAATGAATCGCAATAGCTTTCAAAAGTTCCTTCAATTGGTAAAGAGATATAACTAGTAGATTCGATTATATAACCATTACAAGGAGTTATATTTTGTATCTGTTCTATCTCTTTGTAGTTCATAAACCAATGTTCTAATTCAGAATTATAATACATTATTGAGTTTGAATTGAAGGATGTTTTTGTAAATTGATCATTAGGGGCTGAAATAAAATTGTAACCTGGTTGTAAATTTATTGAATAATCAGAATCAGAATTCATATTAATAAAAAATGTTGAAGTCATCCAGTTGCTTGAAATATCACTAGCATTTATTGAAACTTCATAATTCTGATTAGGAATAAATACGAAATTTGTAAAGTCTGACTCGAACCAAGAAAATTGTGTGTCATAAAAAATATTTTCTGGTTGGCGTACAGAATAGGGATTACCAATAGCGATTAGTTGAACCTCTTGATTATTTATTGTTAATTTTATACTTTCTAAATTATCATCAGCTATTGTGAATCTAAACGTTCCATTAGGAAAAACTAAATTATTCGATGCGGAAGTTCCATTTAATATGTCTACGTCTATCAAAACAGGAGGAATATTATCTATTTCGTTAGCCGGATCAAAATAAAAAGTTGAATTAGTAGTATAAACAATATTACCAAATCCAATAGCTGATTGTTGTATAGTCATAGGCCTAGATAAATCTAAATTTCTGAAGTTTGGGTAAATGTCTAAAAGCGCACTATTTGTGTCATTTATATAGACATTCGAACTTGCCCAATAGCTAAATGTCATTTCAGAATCTACACCTTCTTGATAAAAATTGAATGTCATTGCAGATAGTCTGTATGGTAAATCGCCTGATTGAGAAGATAAGAAACTATCAAAATCTAATATATTTTCATTTGATCTGTGTCTGTTAATAATAAATACTGGATCGAGTTGTAAATTTGAATTTTCAGTTATAGAATATACTTTGTTCATAATATAATCTTGATCTAAACTTTTTATTCTTGTAACGAAATGTAACTCTTCTTGATTTAAATTAAATAAATTTGAAATAGACACTAAAGGTTGACTAAATTCATAAAATCCTAGATTAACCCAACGTTTAGGATTAGAAATGTTCATAAAATCTATAGATAGATCTTCAAATAAATAGTCTTCTGGTTTTTGAGTGTTATATAACGTCAGTGGATTTATGGAAGTATTAAGATAATTATCTGCTGTTAATGAAAAATGAGATAAATATTTATCTATTGAGTATGTTTTTGTATTATTCGAGAAATATCTTGTTAGTATATTAATCACTGCATGGTCTTCCGAACTTATACTTGGGAAGTATATTTGTTTTTCTATAAATTCGGAAGGATCATTTGACATTACTATCGAACTTGGTGGGTTACCAATTCTGTCTTGTAGCAAATATATTGCATTGTCATCAATTCCTACAATAAAATAATCTAAAGTATATTTTTCTGGTATATTATTTGTCAAGAAGGTTACATTTTCGAATAATTCTATGTTATATTCAGGATATGTTGAATTTGAACTAAATGGAAATGAAAATCCACCGTAAGTCCTAAACGATATCCCACCAGTAGATCTAAATCCGCTGGTTTTTGAAAAACTTTCTCCGTTAGGAAGCAGTGGATCGTATTTTATTGATTTTGACCAATCAAAAGAACTGATAGTTAATGTTTCGTTATTAGTTATATTTACTTCGTCTAGGATTATAGTAGTTATGTTTGAATCATAAATAAGTTTTGAATAATTGTTTAATGTTTCATTAGATGTAAGATATGTATTCTGAGTAATTAAAAAAATGTCATAATTACTAGATGGGTCTATAATTATTAATATCTTACTCTCGCCTGTGTCCATATTTTCATTTATAAAACCTGTAAAAACTGAAGATTTATTTTCTGAATTTATTATTACTAATAATGGTGGCATGAATAAGTTCTGAAGATCATATTTTAAATTAAGTTCTACTGTGTTTGCAGGATAGAATAAAACTGGCAAGGTTATTGATTCTTCATTGCTAGTAATTAATATTTTTCCTTCGATTAAATTTTCGGGGCAACTATTATCTAAGGATAGATTTACAGAAATTAATTGACTTGATGAAGGTTCAAGCATTATTTCTCTTGGAAAAACCAATTCAGCACAAGATTCAGTAGATAAATATTGTAATGAATAAACACGTCTTTCATTTGAAGGGTTTATTAATGTAAAATTCTTCATTATATTTTCGGGATTTTTTTGATCAACATAACCGAAACTTATACCGGATTCCAAAACTTTTGAGTTTATGTTTTCTAAATCTACTGCTTTTAATGCATTAACTACGCCATGTCCTTGATCAGTTGCGTTATAACCTAAATCTTCTGCTGTGCTTGTTATTGAAGCTTTTACTAGTTCAGGAGACCAATCGGGATGTGCTTGTAAAATTAAAGCAGCTAGTCCTGCAACGTGCGGAGTAGCCATGCTAGTTCCAGATAAATAAACATGATTATTATCTAAACAATTTAATCCCGGAAAAGAACTATCATATCTTGCTGCACAAATATCTACACCTGGTGTAACTATATCTGGTTTGATCAGAAGTTCTTGAGAGCTTGTTGGACCCCTTGAACTGAAATCGGCTAATTTTAAGGTGACATCGTCAATTGCACCAACTGTGATTGTTTTTCTTGAGTTACCTGGGCTGATTATCGTATACTTATTTGGCCCGGAATTTCCTGCAGCAGATACGCTAACTAAGCCTTGTTCAACTAAAGAATCAACTGTCAAAGAAACCTGGTCATCTGGATAACCTCCGGGAAAACCCATACTCATGCTGAATATGTCTACACTATCCTCCTCGTTTTCTAAAGGAATTCCATTCTGATTTAAATCTACTAAATATTCGAAACTTTCTAACAAATCGTCTAAATATCCAGAACCAGTTTCATCTAACACCTTGAGTGCATACAACGTTGCATCTGGTGCGACACCGTTTAATTCGCCTTTACCTGCAGCAGTTGAAGCTACATGCGTACCATGACCATGATCATCCATAGGATCAGGATCATTGTTAATAAAATCATAACCACCTGAAACTTTACAAGTTGTTCCAAAACATCCGCCTAAATCAGAATGGGTATAGTCTATACCCGTGTCTATTATTGCAATTTTTATTCCTTGACCAGTAATATTCAATCCTTGACTATCTTGTAATAACCAAACTTGATCTGCACCTATACTACTGACACTATTATCTAAAGTCGCAGTTAGTTTATAATTAGGAATTATTGATAATATATCTTGGTTATCTTTTATTTTTTCTATATTTTCTTTAGATGCTTTAACTAGAAATGCATTTGATGATTTTTTAAATTTTTTATTTATTTGTATGTTATTAGACAAAAGTTCTACTTCTTTTTCTTTTTGATAATTATTTAGGTTTAAATTTTCTGCAACTTTATTATTAGAATTCATTAAAGGTTTTTCTTTGAAAAATATAATGTAAGAATCTTTTTCAAATTCTGGTGTAGATATTTCAGATAGGATATTTAGTGTACTTGATTCGCCAGCTAGGTTTATATCATTGTAGTTTAATTTATTTTCTTCTTGTGAGAATATTTGTGTTTCGGGAGATAATTGTTTTTCTTGTTTGCACGATGATATTAAGATTAATACTAGTATTAGAAAAATCACCAATTTTTTCATAAGTATATTGAACTAATTTGTTTTATAAGTATTTCTAAAAACCGAAGTTTTAAATATTAAAGTTTTCAAAAATATAATAATAATGATAAAAAACAGAAAGCCATATAACAAAAAATTGGGTAAAATTTCAGAGTTTACCATTTGGAGTGTGGATGGCAAGTATATTAGGAAGTATATCGATCCCGAATTTACTAATTTTGGACAACATTACAAATATTATTTTATACCACCTAATGAGTTTTGGATAGATAAAGAATTTGGTAAACATTCTGAAACTAAATATTTTGTTGATCATATGTTGGTTGAAAATAGATTGATGGCTGAAGGCAAAAGCTATATTGAAGCTATTGACATGGGCGATAAAGTTGAAAGAAGAGAAAGAAGAAAAGCTTTAATTTTAGAGAGGAAAAAGGAGCTAAACCCCAAAAAAACAAAAATTATAGACAGGATTCATTTAAATTTATTAAAAAAATATAGCGGAAAACATTTGAAAGTTTGGGTAGTAGATGGTAATTTAGTTAGAGATAGATTCCGTATTGAATTTACAGAGGGCGGGCATGACAAAGTGTATAATTTTGTGCCCAAGAATGAAGTTTGGTTAGATGATGATTTGAGCCAAAGAGAAAGGAAGTTTATTTTGCTACATGAGTTACATGAAAGGTATTTAATGTGTTTAGGTTGGATTTATGATTCTAATAAGTTTAATGAGAAAAAATCTGCACATAGAAGTGCTAGTAAAATAGAGTATTATTGTAGACATTATCCTAAAGAATTGGATAAACATCTTAATCTAGAGTTGAAAAGAAATATTGATTTTAATTCTAAAAATTAAAAATAAGCGCCTTGGGGCAGATTTGAACTGCCGACCCCGTGGTTAACAGCCACGTGCTACCACCAAGCTGAGCTACCAAGGCATAAAAAATTGAGGATTTAGAATATTTATAAAACTAACTATTACATAGATCTTAATCTTTTGATTCTGTCGTCTATAGGTGGATGTGTACTCCACAACTTAGATAAGTTCTTTTTAGAGAATGGATTAGATATGAATAAATGTGCTGTAGCTTTATTTGCTTTGTCTACTAAAGGATCTGGATCTTGTTTTATTTTTTCTAATGCCGAAGCTAAGCCTTCTGGATATCTAGTTAGGATAGCTCCTGAAGCGTCAGCCATATACTCTCTTTTTCTTGAAATTGCTAATTTGATCAGTTCTACAAATATTGGAGCTAGAATGGCTAAAACTAATCCTATAATCAAAAATATTGCGTGAGAATTATTTCTATCATTACTGCCTTTCCCACCATATAACATAGATCTTAAAAAGAAATCACTCAATAAAACAGTAATACCTACTAGAACTGCAGTTAACATCATAAACCTAATATCATAATTTTTTATATGAGACATTTCATGAGCAATAACTCCTTCTAGTTCTTGTCTGTTTAATTTATTTAGTAAACCAGTTGTTACAGTGATTGATGCTTTTTTTGGATCTTTTCCTGTAGCAAATGCGTTTAATGCCGAATCCTCAATAACGTATACTTTAGGTGTTGGAATTCCTGCAGCAATTGCTAATCCTTCAACAGAATGATATAAGTGTGGATAATCTTGTTTTTTTACCTCTTTAGCACCAGACATGGATAGTATCATCTTATCGCCCGAATTAAAAACAATTAAAGTGTAGAAAAATGCAAATATTGCGGCTAATATTGCACCTGCATAGATATTACCCCAAAAGTTCCCTAAACCTAAACCTATTAATGTAATTATGATTATGAATATAAATATTAAGAAAATTGAGTTCCACTTATTTCTATTTACCTCTGAAAACATGTCTGCCATATTAAATAAAAAAAGTTAAAATTTAACCTTTACAGGTTCTTTTTCCTTTTCTTCTGTCTTGAAGAATTCTTCTTCCTTGAAGCCCATTATACCTGCTGCGATGTTACTTGGGAATACATGTATTTTTGTGTTATAATCCATAGTTGTGTCGTTGTAGTATTGCCTTGCGTAACTAATCTTGTTTTCTGTGCCAGCTAACTCTTCTTGAAGCATTTTGAAATTTTCAGAAGCTTGTAACTTCGGATAGTTTTCAGCTACTGCAAATACAGATTTTAATGCTTCTGTGATTTGGTTAGATGCTTTTGCTCTTTCTGTTAATGAACCAGAAACTAAATTAGCTCTTGCGTTAGTAATCTCTGTTAGAACTTCTCTTTCATGTTTCATGTAACCTTTGACAGATTCAATTAAATTTGGGATTAAATCGTATCTTCTTTTTAACTGTACATCTATCTGGCTCCAAGCGTTTTTTACTTTATATCTTAATCTTACTAATGAGTTGAATATCAAAATAACCCATAAGACTAAAATACCAAGTACAATTAAGCCTATTATCAATGAACTTACCATGTTTTAGAAACAAAAAATTAGTATTTAAATGTTTGGATTCGAGAAATTATTCTAGAAAATCTTTATTCTTAATTTTGTTAGGAAGATAAGTTTCGGATATAAAACTAATCCCTTTTGTGGCTAATGCCTGAATTTCTACTTTTCCGTGAAATTCTTTCATCATTTTGAATTGTCTTTGCCAAGCCTTGTTATCTTTGAACCAGTCATATTGGGATATTTGTTTTATTCTTGCTAAATCTTTTTCATCTAGTCTAATAAGATGTTTCTTTAAATCATAATTTATTATATCATCCATAGTTATTCCTATATACTTAACACTTGGAATAGTTAATCTGTCTGAAGCATGAGCTAAAGCAATAGACCCATATTTAACAACCGAATAAATATATGCTCCGTAAATATCTCCATCACATAATACATAAATTGGTAAATTTTGTTCCTCTGATAATCTCTGTAATAATCTTCTTATGCCTCTAGTTGTTTGACCTTGAGAAGTTACTAAAATACAATTATTTTTTACCCAGAATTTATCTTCATTTAATCTTTCGAATATAGCTGCTTTTTCTGTGTACAATATGTATTTAGCCTCTACTTTTTTGAATTCTAATTCATCAGTTATAGAAGGAATAGAATAACCTCCACGGCCTAGCCTAGAACAGTCTATTAAATCGCCAGCGTCAACTAAAGATATACTTCCAACCATACTACCCATTTTATTAGCAGAAACATGTAACTCTTCTCTAGACAAACCAGTTATAACTTCTAAATCTTCAATTATTTTATCAGATTCAGTCTGGTCATCTACAAGATTAATATTTGTTCCAGGTAGAGTTCTTTTTGCAATATAGAATATACCTCTTAAATGTTCATGTTTATTTGTTTCGATTAATTGTTTTTTTATTATAGATGCTATTTCTATTGTTTGTAAGAATTTTTTTGAATGACCTAAATTAAAGAAACTTCTTTCTGTTATTGATTTACCAAGTTCTAGTTTTTTTGTTTGCTTGTTATATTTAATATTGGATAAAGATCTTGTAGGAAATTTAACTGAAGGGTTCTGTTTTTTTGATATTTGCCTAGCTAAGTTATCTCCTAATTCTTTTAACTTCTCTTCCGAAAGACTAATCTTCTTTGATGGTACCATCTTCTTTGTTTAATATTTTTAATTGCTGTGTTAATATTATTTTTAAGTTATCTTCTAATTCTGATTTTGATGTATCGCTTAATTTTGAAATTGATGCTGCAAGTTCTGGAATATATTTTTCAAATAAATTTATACGTTCACGTTCTGCTTTTGCTTGAATATGTTTTTTTATGTACTTACTTAAATATCTTCCACATTCTTGTAATGCCAATTTTATTTCTTTTACTAGTTCAGGATAATGCGCAATAGATTCTTTGCTTTCAGATGTAAATGGAACCCAAACTGATGCTATATGTACTACAATAACTAATGGGCCAATCGGAGTATTTCCACCAGATTGATGTAATCCATAAGGTTTCCAGTTAGTGGACATAATCGATTTTGTTATTGCACAAGCGCCCTGTTGATATTGTAATGGAACTTTATTTGCAAACCTTATAATCTCTGCAGGTTCTTCTTTGCTCAAATTACCACCATAAGCAACTGCTGCTTCAATAATAAACGGATTACCTCTATAAACTGCTGCTGGTCTAACTGTAGCAGCATAAAACTCAGCATCAAACTCTTTTCTTAAACTTTTTTCTAAAGCTTCTTGTCCAATTGGAGAAAGACAATCTGTTGGAGGAGCTATAAACTTTGTTTTCTTTATTGATTGGAATAAATTATCTGCTTCTTGCTTAGCAATTCTTGATGGCCTTGAATTTGGAGAAACATTTGCTAGTTCACATATTTCTTTTGCAGTCTTTGGACCAATTCTTGAAAAATCGCTTGTTAAAAAAGATTGCAATGTTCTTGATTCTGTTGATTTCAACATATTAATTAGATTACCTAATTCTACACCTTCTGGATGTGGCTTAATTTCTTTTGGCTTTATTGGGGGAACTTCAGTTGCACGAGGATATTCTATTCTTGTTCCGTCTGGTTCTACTAATGTTAATTTGGCATGTGGATTTGCTACTGCAGTATATTTCATATATTCAGAAACAGATCTTTTACCTTTTTGGTATTTACCTTCCATTTCTATTTCTACTCTTGTGCCATGGTCACGAGCCCATTCGACTACTTCTTCTTTAGTAATTTCAGGTTCATTTTTTGAAGTGTCTAAATGTAATTCATAATAATAAGCTGGATTGTTTTTTCCAATTTTAGATGTAATTATTATTGGTTTACCCGTTGTTAATTGACCGTATAAAGCAGCTGCAGAAATACCTATCCCTTGTTGACCACGAGATTGTGATAGCTTATGAAATTTTGAACCATACAACAATTTACCAAAAATTCTCGGTATCTGCTGTTTTACTATACCTGGGCCATTATCATCAATTATAATTAAAAATCTTTCAGGAGTAGTTTGTTTTAATTCGACTAAAATTTCAGGCATTATATTTGCATCTTCACATGCATCTAAAGAATTATCAACTCCTTCTTTTATTGCAGTAGAAAGTGCTTTTAATGGATTATCAAAACCAAGTAAATGTCTATTCTTTGTAAAAAATTCGGAAATTGAGATTTCTCTTTGTTTTTTTGCTTGTTCTATTGCAAACTCAATTTCTTTTTTTTCTTCATTCAGCTTCGTCTGCATAAATTAGCTCGGAGAAACATGAGTTTATAAAGATTGTTGCACTAAAATGACAATACTAAACTAATTATGACTAATCCTAAGATTATTCCAGATAAAACTTCTAAGACAGTGTGACCTTCTCTTTGTAAGTTAAATTTAGTCGCATCTTTTTTGTCAATTTTTTCTAACATTTGTTTTTGTTTACCGACTTGTAATCTTAATCCAAAAGAGTCTCTTATTATTATAAGACTAAAAACAAAAGTTGCAAGTGTTAAGTAAGAAAAACCGGTTCCTAACAACATTGTAAATGTTAATGCAGAAACTAAAGCAGAATGAGTACTTGGAATTCCTCCATCAGATAAGAAATAAGATAATCTTGTTTTTTTACTTTTGTTTGATTCTATAATACCTTTTATTGTTTGAGAGATAACTATTATTAATAAAAATCCTAAAATCATTCTTCCAAATAAAGGGTCATACAGCATTTTCTTTGTATTCTAATTCAGATTCTTTTTGTTTTTCAATCCATCTATATGCATGACTATGGGGAGCACCATTTAAAATAATTTCTACTCCTCTTTTAGCGAAATAAACGTCTTCTTGTAATCCTATTATTGTTATTGTTTTACCGTAAACAGAAATATTTGTATTGGTCATGTTTTCTAAAGTCTGTTTTGCTTTACCATTACTACCTATTACTCTAGATCTTAAACGCTCTTCACTATTTTTTGATTTGCCTGCGAAATCTTGAATATTAATTATTTCCATTGTGAAACCTTCTCTTAATAATAAAAGCGCAATGTCTGGATTAAAACCTCTTCCAATACATTTTACTATGTTTCGGGTTATCATTGTGTTTAAAGAATCTTCACCCTCTATAGAAACATCTCCTTCTTCAGAACTAACACGGATTATTGTGCTCGTTAATTTTTGTATTTTTCTTTTTGTTTCGCCTTTTTCACCTATTAAGACTGCGATTCTTTCTCTTGGGATTTTTATTTCTTCAAACATTTTAGAATTCTTCAAGCTCTGCTGTTTTTTTAATTAGGCCTCTTTGTCTTAACCATTGAACTTGTGTAGGGTTGTATTTCCAAACTATGTCTCCTTTTGCGTCTCCACCAAATTCCCATGGCTCAACAAGAACTGTGTCTCCTTCTCTTACCCATAAAGATTTTTTTAATCTACCGGGAATTCTTACTATTCTGGTTTTACCATCGAAACATGCAACATTCATTCTAGATCCACCTAATCTTTGAGTAACAGTACCTAAAACTTCTTTATCTCTTGGTGTTCTGACTCTTATTACTTGTTCTTCACCAGATGTGTTTTCGGTTTTCTTTTTAAATTTATTATTATTTCCAAATCGTTTTTTTGTATACGGAGCAACCATAAATATAAGGGTAAGAACTTCTTTTATAAAGGTTTTGTTATATCTTCTTCTGGTTTTTTACATCTTAATAACGCTGTTAATCTATTAACTTTCTTACCAGCTTGAACATCTAATGTTGTTAGTGAAAAGGTTGTTTTAACTTCGCCTCTGAAAACTCTTTTAAATTTTTTGCATATACCAAATATTCCGTGCCCTGAAGCAACATATAAATCTATTCCATCTTTCATTTGAAATTCCTGATTTATTTTGTTACCTGTTTTTTTTAATTCAGATTTAACAAATGAATAGACTTTTTCGTCAGTAGGCCTTATTTGAATTTTTGCTTGATAGGCTACTGTTGGTTGATATACTCGTTTCATAATTCATACACCTGTGCGTGCGGCACGTTTTGTATTTTGATTATATTTTTCTTGTCAATTATTCCGCATTTTATTGCTAAAGCTATTGATTTCTTACCAGTTATGTTTATATTTTTAGATTCCATCATTATTTTACTCGTTTCTTCATTGTTTAGAACTTCTCCTTTATAAAATCGTTCGGAAATATCTAATTCTAAATTTTTCTCAGAGAATTTTTTACCCATCAAGTCTTCATCACATATTGCAACTATATTTCTATCTTTTGAAACATGAATTTTTACATACATTATCCGTGATAACCAGCCTTCTTCTTTTCTGGTTCTTTCTCCCAATTATCCATAACTGTTTTTAAAAAACGTTTTTGTTTTTCTTTTAATTCAGGCCACTCTTTCCAAAAAGATTTTATGAACTCTGCAGTTTTTTCATCAGATTCTAACTCATAATAAAAACATTTTTGATACAAAGAACCCACTTTAATATAAAAATCAAATATCTCTTTTTTTAGTTCTTCGTTTATGTTGTTTATTATCATCATAGAATAAAGTGAAGAAGGATTTGGATTTATTAATGAGTCTAATGATTCTAAAAATGATCTTAATTTATTGGCTATTAATCTTAATATTGCTTTAATTGGACGCCCTGATTTATTTTCTTCTAATGCTCTTATTTCAAATTCCTCATCAAGTTTCTCGAAAGTGGGAAGCTTGTATTTTTTAATTAATTCATTATAATCATGTTTTATTGTATCCATTTTAAATCTTAGACCTCACTGGATGTTTAGCACCACATGCAGAACATTTTAGAGTTAATATTTTTTCTTCTTTTACTAATTGTGTATCTGGTTTTTTGCAATCTGCGCAGATAACGAATTCATTTGCATATCTTTCTATTTTATTATTAATTTGGGATGAACTTATTTTTCTTCCTAAAATTAATCTTTGATTATCTATAATTCCTGGTGTTGCTAATTCTCTTAATAAATATTTTAAAAGATGATCTGCATCTCTTCTGAATGATGAAACTATTTGTTGGAAGTTTGTGATTATTGTTTTATTTCCTTCTATGTGACCTTTAACTTTAGGTATTTCGAATCTTTCTTTACTCTCTGATCTTTTTGGCAAAGTTTTTATTGCTCTATCCACTAAATCTTCATATGAACTCATTGTATTAATTTTACTCTCCCTGTTTTAATTTCGAATATTTCTCCTTCTTTTAATAGATCGTATATCAAGTTTTGAGCTTTTGTTTCTTTTATTTTTGATTCAAAGATAACTTTAGCTAAATCGGCTCCATCTCCTTTATCATTTTTTTCTATTGTATTTAAAAGCTTTTGTCTTAGTGCATTTGAAGGTTCTTCTTCAAAAATTGATTCTTCTGTTATTTTTGGTAGCATATCATCTTGAAATTCTTGTTCAATTTCATGTTCTGAATTAATTACTTGTTTTCTTTCACCATATTCTGAAACTAATTCTTTTTTTCTTAGAATCATCCATTCGGGTTTGTCTAACTTTCTTACTATTTCTGGTGTTAAATATATTTTATTGTTATATTCTTTAACTCTAGCAATAACTAGAATCATATCTCCTATTTCAACATTATTTAATAATTTTGAGTCTTCATTCCAAGTTTTTAGTGAAATATTATCAGAACCATCATCTAAGGTTAAAGATATATGATTAGAATCTTCGTTTTTATATTTATCAATTGCATTTGCAATTATGTTAACTCTTGAAACATTCAAATTTTTTACTTTTACATAACTTGGGTCCCATTCACCTTCTGGATTAATGAATTCACCATTAACTAAATCGGAAATCCAAATTTTGTATGCCGTTTGTCTTATTTGTGCGCTTACCATGTTTATATTTTTTGAACGTATCCTCGTTTTGGTTCGAAGATATCTCCACTCTTCTTTAACTTTTCTATTATCTCAAATACTTGGTCTTCACTTATATTCTTATGTAATGCTTCCATAGAGATATCATCAATTTGTATACTCTTAGAGCCTCTTTCGCTTTCTAATCTATTAATTATTTCTTTAACAGTAATTATTTTACTTCTCTCCGAAGTGGCCATTCCTGTTGCAAATCGGTCCATATCAAATTGACCAGTTTCTTTATCCATTCCTATTTGAGTTAAACAGTATTTAGTTATGCTTATTGCTAACTTTGCATCATCTCTTGTTACTTTGTTAGACAATCTTAGTCTTGCAGATGCTTCTGACAATCTAATTATAGCTTCTAACTGTCTCGCGGAAATTGGAATTGGTTTTACTTCGCTGTCTGATTGTACAGAGTTCCTTAAAGTTACATAGAAATCTTTTATTTCTTTTGCTGCATCATCAGTTAAGATGGGCATTATTGTTCTTTTTGCATATGCAATATACTTTCTCATTAAAACTGGATCTATTGGAGTTATTAGGGCATCTCTATCTTGGTATAATTTTAAAACATGCCCTGCAATCCTGTCATCTGTTTCTACATTAGGTAAGTCTCTTATAGGGAATATTAAGTCAAATCTATTAATTAATGTTGAAGGCAAATCTATTTGCGAAGCGATTGGTGTGTATGGATCAAACCTACTTAGTTTTGGATTTGCCGCTGCAAGAACGGTAGTTTCTGCTCTTAATGTTGCCTGTATATTTGCTTTTGAAATTGTGATTGTTTGTTGTTCTAATGCTTCATGTAGGGCACTTCTATCTTCTGGTGTCATTTTATCAAGTTCATCAATACAACATATTCCTTTATTTGCTAAAACCATTGCTCCAGCTTCTAAACTCCAACCTTTTAAGAATTCATCTTTAACTACTGCTGCTGTTAAACCTGCTCCGGATGCACCTTTACCACTAATAAATCTTGCTTTAGGTGCGGATTTTGCTATAAACTGTAATAATTGAGATTTACCTGCACCAGGATCTCCGACTAATAAAATATGAATATCTCCTCTTCTGATAATATTATCTTTCATTACTTTTCTGGATCCACCAAATAATTGAAGTAATAATGAAGCTTTGATTTCTTTATGACCATAAATTGAAGGAGCAATAGATAATGTTAATTTTTTGAACAACTCTTTATCTTTTGACATTTCTTTTATTGCTATAAGTTCTTCGTCAGTGATATCTAATTCTTCAAAACTTTCTTGCATTGGTTCTATATTGTTTGCATCTAATGCTAATTCAAACATTCTTGAAGGCGCACCAGATTTTAACATAATAGGAATTTCTTTTAATATACCTATAACTCTAACTCTTGTACCTGGAGTTGTTTTTTGTTCCATTTTAGGTTCAACTAAATCGTCTTGTAAGAAAACTTGTAGTCTTTTTGGTTGCGCACCACCTTCTAAATTTTCTGGCGCTTCTTCTATGACTATTCTTTGTGTGTCTACTAATGTTTTTTTTAATAATTTGAACTGACCTTTTCTACCGCAACTACATCTAGACGGCTCTTTAAACGCTTGATCTATTTGAAGAATTGAAAGTATATTACCACAAGTGGGGCATTCAAATTTAGCAGAAGTTACTTGAGGTCTTACATCAGATGCTTGTCTTACTAAACCCTCTATAATAATCATGCTGTCTAAATCTATTCCTCTTATGTCTTTGATAGCTTTCTTTTGAGAAGGAGGAAGACCTGTAAATCTTATGTTAAAATTTTTCTTGCTAGGTAGTTCTAATTGATCAATAGCTAGCTCAGCATTTTGTAAAGATTCTACTGGTTCGTTCAAGAATTGTTCTGCTAGCTCAATATCAAATTTAGATAAGTCTAGAAAGTTTATAATTAAAGCTTTTTGGCCTTTCTTTATGGCGTTATGTATTTCTTTAATATAAGCTGTTTCTATAAAATCTTTAAATTTCTCAATCTGAACTATCGGGTCTTTTTGCAATTTTCAATACTCCAATATAAAAAAAGGGAAGTTAAATGATTATTTTAACTTTTTCAAATTGGTAACTAGCTTGTTTATTGCTTCTTTTAGTAAAATTTCAGATTTTGTACCTGTACAAACTATCTTTCCATTACTGAATAACAAGAAAGTTGCCCTTGTTCCGGGTAATTTGTAAACTAGACCTGGAAATTGTTCTGGTTCGTATTCTGAATTCTCTAATTTCATTGCCAATTCGTTTAAATTTAAATCCATGGCAATGTCCCCAGCAGCTACCATATTTTGAATTGTAATCTTTGGTTTTATCGTTACTTTAACGCCGATCTTAGCTACGGCTTTGATTATCTGGTTTATTGATTCTCTTACTTTTAACATAGATCTAGCACCAGTACAAACGACTTTACCTGAACTGAAAATCAATGCTGATGTTTTTGGTTCACGAATTCTCATTACTAATCCTGGAAATTGTTCCGGATTATACTCGGTGTTTGATAAAGTTTCAGCCAACTTAATCAAGTGCACATCATGTTCTAAAGATGTAGAACAAACAATATTAACGATTTTAAAAGTTATTTTTGTCATTTTAATTCCTCCTTGAAATAAACTATTAGTATATAAGTGTTAAGAGAAAACTATTTAAATCTTTATAAATAAATGGTTGTCATTAATTAGTTAGTAATTTCCATAAGAATAGTAAATTCTTTGTCTTTTATTGTAACGTTTTCTTTGATTTTGTAATTTTTTTCTTTGAAATCTAAACTTATTGCTCCGACCTTAGAAGATATTGTTTCTGACCATTTAGTTAAATTTACTGGAGTTATTATTGCTAATTTAATTTTATCTTGTTTGTTTAGATTTTGGGATTTTCTCATGTCTTGTACTTTTCTAGCTATTTCTCTTGCAAAACCTTCTTCTTCTAACTCTTTTGTCATTTTTGTATCAAATACTAAATTGAATTCACCTTTTTTAATTTCTAATTTTTTTATGTTTAATTGTCTCATTACTAATGCTTGTAACTCTTTTGATAATTTTTTATCTGAATTTACAGTTGCTTTTGATAATGGCCATTTTAATCCAATTTGTACTTTATTCCTTTCTTTCATTCCTGCTTCTAATATTTGCATAACAAATTTGAATTCTTCTTCTAACTTAGAATCTATCTTTTTTTCATCGAAAGTTGGCCAAGATTGTAGATGGACTGACTCTTTTTCATTTAATTCAATCCAAATCTTATCAGTTAGGAATGGACAAACAATAGAAAACATCTTTAATGTATCTTTATAAACTTCATTAACTGTATGTAAAACTTTGCCTGGTTCTGAATTAACTTTATCTCTTGTAAATTGAATATAAACTCTTGATAAGTCTAAATATAAATTTTCTATTTCTCTTATAATTTCATCAATTTTGTATTGTTCCATTAATTCTGTTACTTTTTTTATTGTTGAATTTTTCCTAGAAATTATATATTTTTCTTCTAAATCCATTGATTTATCTTCTTTAGTTTGTAATTTTAATTCTGATATGAATCTTGATAGATTATACAATATGTTTAGATTTCTCTGTTTTATTTTTACATCTTCCCAACTAAAGTTTATGTTTTCCCCAGCAGGAACTTGACACATGTAGTATCTTAAAACATCTGCACCATATTTGTCTACAACTTCATAAGGAGAAATTATGTTTCCTAAACTTTTGGACATCTTTGTGCCCTGATAATCTAAAATCATACCGTGACAATATACATTATTATAACAAGATTTACCTAATGCTACAGCGGAACATATTTGCAACATACTGAACCATAATTTGATTTGTTCTGTTGCTTCTAAAATAAAATCTGCTGGGAAATATTTCTCGAAAAGTTCGGTTTTATTAGGATAGTATAAACAATTCCATGAAGTTGTGCCAGAATCAATCCATACATCTATAACATCTTTTACTCTGTGCATTTTAGCTTTACATTTTGGGCATTCTAAAACAACTGCATCTATCCAAGGTTTGTGTAAATCTGCTGGAACTTTTCCTTTTAGTTTTTTTATTTCTTCTGAATTTGCTATAACTTCTATGTTATCACATTTAGAACATTCCCAAATTGGAATTGGGCATCCCCAATATCTTTGTCTTGAAATCCCATTATCTTTTAAATTTTCAATCCAATTATCGTAATTTTTCTTAGTATAATTTGGCTGCCAGTTCACATTATCATTAAATTTAAGCATATTAGGAATTAAATCTTCTATCTTCATGAACCATTGTTCGGTTGATCTAAATACTACAGGATTATGACATCTCCAACATGTTGCATATTCATGTGAAACAGGGGTTTGTAAAACTAAAGTATTTAATGAGTCTAATTCTTCAATAAATTTTTTATCATCTTTTTTTGCTTTCCATCCATTAAATTTTCCACAATTTTTGAAAATACCTTTTTCATCAATTTCATTGAAAGCATCTATTTCGTAAGGTTTACATGCATCGAAATCTTCTGGACCACAACCAGGAGCACAATGAACTAAACCAGAACCTGCTTCCAAAGTTACGTAATCTTTTGATAATATAACAGTATGAATATTTTTTGATTTTTTCTTTAATTCTTTGTAATCTATTTCTGATTCGAAAGGATGTTTGTATTCTAATCCTTCTAGAGATTTGCCACTGAATGTTTTTAATATTTTATACTCTTTGTTGAATAACTCCATTACGGGTTTAACTAAATCTGTAGCTAGTATCCATTTTTCTTTTTCAACTTGAACTTCAGAATAATCAAAATCCGGATTAACCATTATGGCTAAATTAAATGGTATTGTCCATGGAGTAGTTGTCCATATTAATAAAAATCTATTATCTTTTGTTTTGAATTTTAAGAATATTGAGTTATCTTCTAAGTTTTTGTATTCCAATTCATGTTTTGCTAAAGATGTTTCGCAACTTGCACACCAATGCATTATTTTTTTGCCTTTGTATAACCTATCTTGGTTGTAAGCCTGTTTTATTAACCACCATTCACTTTCCATGAATTCATTTTTTATAGGCCAATATGCATTTTCAAAATCCATCCAAACACCTAAACGTGTTAAATCTTGATCCATTTGTTTGGCATTATTTGAAGAAAATTTTATACATTCTTTAATGAATTTTTCAACACCATATTTTTCTATTTCTAATTTGTCTTTTATTTTAAGTTGTTTTTGAACTGCATTTTCAGTTGGAAGGCCATGCATATCATAACCCGCTCTGTCCCAAACATTGAAACCATTCATTCGTTTATATCTTAAAACTAAATCTTTTATTGTATTATTCCATGCATGCCCAATGTGTAGTCTACCTGAAGTGTATGGTGGGCCTTGTAAAAAATAAAACTTCTTACCTTTTATGTTTTTTTTATTTATTTTTGAATGTGTTTTATTCTCTTCCCAGAATTTTAATACTTCTTCCTCAACTAGTTTAAAATCATACATTGTTATTCTCCAGTGTTAGTTTTTTGTTTAAATAGCTTGCCATTGTTGAACCTTTAAAGATAGGTCTAGCCTAGATAATAGAAATAATCCTTATTTGTATTAAGCTAACCATGAAATAGCTAAAATTGGAAATTATTTAAAGCTTTCTGATTTGCTTGCCAAGTACTTACAAAACTCTTATAAATGTGCTAGGACTTACGGTTTTATGTTTGTAGAAAAGTATAGACCGCAGGGATTTTCTGATATGAAAGGGCAGGAAAAGATAGTTTCTAGAATCAAAGCTTTCGTAGATTCAAAGAATATACCTCATTTGTTATTTTCTGGGCCCGCAGGAGTTGGAAAAACTACTTTGTCTTTAATTGTTGCAAGAGAATTATTTGGTGAAGATTGGAAAAATAATTTTTTAGAATTAAATGCTTCAGATGAAAGAGGTATTGATGTTATAAGAAACAAAGTAAAAGATTTTGCTAGGACTATGTCTGTTATGGGAGTTCCGTTTAAAGTTATTTATTTAGATGAATGTGATTCTTTGACTAGTGAAGCACAACAAGCATTAAGAAGAACTATGGAAAATTATTCTAATACCTGTAGATTTATTTTGTCTTGTAATTATTCAAGTAAAATTATTGATCCTATACAATCTAGATGTACTGTTTTCAGATTTCAACCTTTGAAACTTGAAGATATTCATGCCATAATAAAAGATATTTCAAAAAAAGAAGGAATTGAAATAACTAATGAAGCTATAAAAGCAATTTATGAAATTAGTAATGGAGATGCTAGAAAGGCTGAAAATATTTTGCAAAGTTGTGCTGTAATAAATAAAAAAATAGATGAAAAATTGATTTATGATATTGTTTCTTTTGCTCAACCAAGAGAAATTATACAAGTCTTGGAAATGAGTTTAGCAGGAGAATTTGCTAAAGCACGAGATTTATTGTTAGATATAATGCTAAAACATGGTTTATCTGGAATTGATATAATAAAACAAATACAAAGAGAAGTATTAGAATTAAAAATAGATGAATCAAAGAAGGCTAAAATGATAGAAAAATGTGGTGAAATAGAGTTTAGAATGGTAGAAGGTAGTGATGAGTATATACAATTAGAAGCATTATTAGCTGGATTTATTTCAATATAAAATGTGGACAAAAAAATACGCTCCGAATTCTGTAAAAGAAATAGTTGGGAATACTAGTTCAATTATGAAGCTAGAAGGATTTATTAAAAATTTTAAAAAAACTAAGAAAAAAGCAGTTATGTTGTATGGCCCAACTGGAACTGGAAAAACACAAGCTGTTTATGCATTGTCGCAAGATTATGATTTAGAAATTTTAGAAGTTAATGCTAGTGATTTTAGAAATAAAGAAATGATAAATGAAACTGTTGGAAAAGCAATGAATCAATATAGTTTATTTGGAAAAGGAAAAATAATACTTATTGATGAAATAGATGGTTTATCTGGAAACAATGATAGGGGTGGAGCTCAGGCCTTAGCTGCTTTGTTAGATAGAACTTCATTTCCTATAATTATGACTGCTAATGATCCGTGGGATAAAAAATTGGCTTCCTTAAGAAGCAAATCAATTATGGTAGAATTTGAAGCGTTAAATTATTTAGATGTTTTTAGAGTATTGAGAAAAATAGCAGATAAAGAAGAAATACAAATAACAGATCAAGACTTGAAAACTATTTCTAATGGTGCAGGCGGCGATTTAAGATCGGCAATAAATGATTTTTATTTAGTTTCGTTTAAGAGAAAAAAAGTAAAAAGTGAAGATTTGGAAGATATTGGAGAGAGAAATAGAGAAGAACATGTACATAGTTTGTTGAACTTAATGTTTAAGAGTAAAAATTCTAAGATGATATTAGAATCGTTTGATAATACAAACTTAGAGTTTAATGAGTTAAAATTGTGGATTGATGAAAACTTACCAAAAGCATATAATAAATCAGAATTGAAAGATGCATATAATAGTTTATCCAAATCAGATGTATTTAATGGTAGAATAATTAGAAGACAATATTGGAGATTTTTAGTTTATCAAAAATATTTTATGTCTGTTGGTGTTGCAATGAGTAAAAAAGAAGCTAAAAAAGAATTAATTAATTATGCTCCAACAAAAAGAATCTTAAAAATCTGGAGATCAAAAATGAAATATGCAAAAAGAGATATTTTAGTTGATAAGATTGCCAATGAATGTCATGTTTCTAGTAAAAAAGCACTAAAAGAAGTTTTACCTTATTGTCAAGTGTTTTTAGAGAAAGATTTAGTTGCTGAAAGCAATCTTTCTTAATCTTTTTACTCTTTCGTTTGTAGAAGGATGGGTACTTAAAAATTTCATTACTTTTTTTCCGGAAAATGGATTTACTATAAATAGATTTGCGGAGGCAGGATTACCTGATTTTATTTTTGGTGCGTTCTCTATTTTTATTAATGCTTCAGATAAAGATTCTGCATCTTTTATTATTTTTGCGCCAGTTTCATCTGCTGTATATTCCCTTGAACGAGAGATTGCAAGTCTTAGTACGGTAGCAGAAATGGGAGCGATTAAAGTTAATAATAATAATTCAAAAAATCCAGGATTAGTATTTTCATCTGATGAACCTAATGTTGCAACTCTTGCAATTAATGCTACATAAGCTATTGCACTAGCAATTACAACTGAAACTGTGGAAATCAAAAGATCTTTATTTTTTATATGTGCTATTTCATGAGCAATTACTGCTCTCAACTCTTGATCTGTTAGTAATGTTAATAGGCCTTCAGTTACAACAATTATTGAATTTTTTTCGTTTCTACCTGTGGCAAATGCATTTGAAGTTGGAGAATTTATGATATACACTTTTGGTTTATGTATGGAAGCTCTAGTTGAAACATCTAATATTATATCGTGTAATCTTGTATATTGTGTGTATTCTGCAGCTTTTGCGTTGTATATTTTTAACACTAATTTGTCTGAATACCAGTAAGATACTGTGTTTATTATTAAAGCAAATATTAAAGCTATAACAATTCCTGTGGTTCCACCTAAAGCGTAACCTATTATTAAAAATATAATTGCTAAGATACCCAAATAAAATACCGTTTTTAATTGATCTAGGAACATGGAGATAGAATTCAGATTAAAGTGCTTTATAAATTTTTATATACTCTAAATAGAAAGAATTAAAAATAAAAGATTTGACTTTATAATAATGGAGAAGGGTTTTAAGTTTAAATATGCTTCTGAAATAAGTTTGTGGCTAGATGGTTACGATGATTTATTTTCTGACTTTGATCCTAGAAAATATCAAGAAAAGGCTATATCTAATGATTTCTTGGAAGAATTGAAAAGAGCAGCCAAAGACAAACCCTTTGATAAAATTGCTTTAAATTTGTTGGTTCCTAAAACTAAAAGGAATTTGAATAATGAGACAGTTATAAAGAATAGATTAGAACATCATTTTAATCATCATTATGAGTTAGTTAAAGAAGAAAAGAAAAAAATAATCAAAAAAGGTGTGATTCTTGCATGTTTAGGTTTAATTGTATTATTTTTACTTATCTATTTTACAAGAGATATATCTACAGATAGTATGTTGGTTAATTATCCAATTGGAATTGTAGAAATAACTATTTGGTTTTTGTTTTGGGAAGGTCTGAATATGATATTATTCGAAACAAAAAGTGTGAACCATAATTTAGATTTTTACAAAAAGATGTCTAAATGTGATGTAAAATTCCATCATTCTTAATTTGAATAATTTTAAAAATGAGGAGATTTATTAAAATAATATGCAACATAATATAATTATTGGTAGATCTGCAAAAGATAAAAAAAAGTATGGTGAAAAAGGTACTATTTTTTTAGGAAGACATTATGTTAAAATGGAACAAACTGTTTCTTTAAGTAGTAATATTTTAATGGATGTTGCTAGAGCGCATGTTGTTCTCATTGATGGTAAAAGGGGATCTGGGAAATCTTATACACTTGGAGTAATGGCTGAAGAAATGTCTTGTTTGCCTGAAGAAGTTGCACAAAATATTAGTGTATTAATATTTGATACTATGGGAATTTTCTGGACAATGAAATATCCTAATCAAAAAGAAGAAGCATTATTATTGGGTTGGGGGATGAAACCTAAAAAATTAGATAATATTGATGTTTACATCCCAGAAGGACATTTTAAAGAATACAAAGAAAAGGGGATATTAGTAGATTATCCTTTAAAATTAAAAACGTCTGAACTTGATGCAAGTGATTGGGCAAATGTTTTTGGTGTTGATTTGAATAATCCTATAGGAGTTGCAATTGAAAAATCGATAGGGGCGTTAGAAACTAAAGATTATGGTATAGTTGACATTATTAATGAAATAAATTCGGATAATACTATTCAAAAAGATGTTCGAGACGCAGCCATTAATAGATTCTTAGCTGCCGAGACTTGGGGTTTATTTAGTAAGAAAGGAACCGAGATAAAAGATTTAGTAAAAGGTGGAAGAGTTAGTATAATTGATATTAGTTGTTATAGTCATACTGCGAGTAGTTGGGGTATAAAAAATTTGGCTACAGGTATAATTTGTAAAAAATTATTGAACGATAGAATGATTTCTAGAAAAATCGAAGAAATGAAAATGATTGAAGCTGGAACTAGTTTCTTTGGTTTTGAAAAAGAAACAAAAATGAAAGAAGAAATGCCATTAGTTTGGATTTTAATTGATGAAGCTCATGAATTCTTGCCTGCTGATGGTAAAACTGGAGCAAGTGATGCGTTAGTACAATTACTAAGAGAAGGTAGACAACCTGGAATTTCTATGGTTTTAGCTACACAACAACCGGGTGAGATTCATAAAGATGTTATAACCCAATCAGACATTGTAATAAGTCATAGAATTACTGCTAAAAAAGATATTGATGCATTAAATAATATTATGCAAACTTATATGTTAGCAGATGTTCAAAAGTATATTAATAATTTACCTAGAGCAAGTGGAGCAGCTATAATATTAGATGATAACTCTGAAAAAATTTATCCAATTAATGTTAAACCAAGATTCACATGGCATGGTGGAGAATCACCAACTGCAGTGCATTTGAAATCGAGAGAATTATTAGATCTTGGACTTTAGAAAGATTTTTATAATAAAACCGATAATTATCGGGCTATGTGGATTGCTAAATTTAAATTGAAAGATAGTGAAGATATTTATAATCATTTATGTGTAAAATACAAAATAGATTTCTTTGCATTCCCATTCACAAATTATCTCAAAAATAAAAAAATAAATTTAGTTATCGGTGGTATAATCTCTGGTTCTGAGGAAAACAAAAAACAATTTTTAAAAGAATTGAAAAAAGATCAAAGGATAAAAAATATAGAAATTCAAAAAGATTTTATTTTAATTCACGCACAACATTCAGAATCTAGAGAAACAAGAGCAGAAATAAGAATATTTTATAATCCCGAATATATTCGAGTAAAACCAGTTCATCTTTCTCCAGATGGTTGGGAATATTGGGAAGTTGCATGTTTAGACCGCAAAGAATTGAATAAACTAATAAAATCTGCAAATAAATATTACCATGGAAAAGTAATTTCATTAAATGAAGAAAAAATTAAAGGTATTTCTAGTTTGGAAATAGCGCCAGAATTAACAAAGAAGCAGTTTGAAGATTTAGAAATTGCATATAAAGAAGGGTACTATTCTTATCCAAGAAAACTAACAATTCCAGATTTAGCAAGATTAAAGAAAAAATCTTATTCCACATTCCAAGAAAATCTAAGAAAGGCAGAAAATAAATTGGTCGATTATTTCTTAAAATACCGATAATTATCGGTGTAAATTAAATAAATATTTAGGTCATACTCGTAAGTAGTTAAACCATGGAGGTAAAAATGGTAGAAGAAAAAACAGAAAGAGAAAGAATTGATCATAATCTTCCATCAGGAAGTCTAGTGCTTGAAGAAAAATTGGGTAGTGGAGTTCATGTTTGGATATTGCCAGACGGAAGCACATATGATGCACAGTACGGAATTAGAATACCCAAGAAGTATGATGGCATAGAAACAGATAGTACTGAGAAGAGAGAAGGAAGACCATATTTTTTCTAGATAGTATAGGTGAATTGATAGATTTTATCACAAATGTTTAATATAAAATATCAAAGTTTACTTTGTAAGTCTAAACAAACTCTAAACTTTCCTGGTGCTGGAGAACCTGCTTTGAATAACTTAACTTGGAACTCTTCAGAATATTTATCTTTTAACTTTTGAAAGTTTTCTTCTTTCTCAAAAAGGTATAAATGTATTGTGCCTTGAGGATTTAGATATTTCTTTGCTAATTCTAGATAACTTTCTGAGTTTTTTGGTAAAGGCATTATAATTCTATCAAATTTCTTTTTTAGTTTAGGTAGAATTTTCTTTACATCTCCTTGATATAATTTTATATTATTTACTTTATTTAATTTTAAGTTTTCTTCTCCGTATTTATGGCCTTCTGGGTTTATTTCTATTCCGTAAATTTCTTTTGCTTCAGAATGTTTTGAGATTACTAAAGGGAAAGGAGCTACACCAGAAAACATTGTTAAAATAGATTCTCCTTTTTTTACTTGTACTGCAATTCTTAATCTTTCTGTGCTAGATCTTGAAGAATAATAAACTTTTTCCGGATTAACTTTAATTGAAACTCCATTTTCTTTATGTATTGCTTCTTTTGTATTTGTTCCTGCAATTATTTTTATTTTTGGAGTTCTATATTTTCCTGAATAAAATCTTGATTTAATTGCAACAGTTTTAATATTTTTTAGCTTTTTTATTAAATATTCACCAACTAACTGTTTGTTTAGCTTTTTAGGAAATTCTGAAAAGATTAAGATTGAACCTATAATTTCAAATGATTTAGGTATCTGGTTTATTTCTTCTGGAGTCAATTCTTTCTGTTTTTTAAAAAAGCACATATTATTTTTATTATTTCGATATATTTAAATATTACTTAGTGAATTGTTTAGTTATGCTTAACAAAAAAGGTGATTGGATGAGCCCACAGAGTTGGTGGTATTTCTTAGGCGGATTAATATTTTTAGCTGTCGGTTTAATGCCTTTCTTTGACTTTTTATCAATTAATCTTACATTTGAAGGAGTTTTACTAAGAGTTTTGATAGTTGTTTTAGGCTTTTTAATATTAATAGAAGGTTTTACAGCTATGTTGGGTAAAGCTGGTAAGGTCTTATTGAGTTTAGTATTTATGGTATTTGGTTTATTGTTATTATTGATGTACTTTAACGTAAGTTGGATCCCATTTAACTTCAATTTAAGTGATATTGCATTACAGATAATTTTAATAATATATGCAGGTTACCTATTCATAGGTGCATGGAGACAATAAAAATGAAAAAAAATATTTTATGGTTCTTAACTTTGTTCTTAATTCCGTTCGTTAGTGCTGCTACTACTAATAATCCATTAAAGGATTTCTTTAATGGGGTTGGAAAAGCCTTTTCTGATGGGGTAAGAATAGGGGGGCAAAATAGTGAAATCAAAATATTGTTTGTGTTTGGTGCACTTATATTGTTAACTGTTTTATTCTATGTTGGTACCATAAGAGTTTTTAAAGATAATCGAGTGGTTTCTATAATAATATCTATTCTTTTTGCCGCGGGTATTGTTTTTGGTACATCATTTGCTTATTGGTTAAAAGACTTGTTTGAGGTTAGTGCAGTTTTATTGTATATTTTGTTTGTATTATGTTTTATTGTAGGCATTTATTTTGGATTTGTAAAAGTGCCCCATAAATTTGGTTTAAAAGCACATAGTGAAGCAATGGAACAGACAAAAGATTGGGCACAGGATAGATCCGATTACAATAGGGAAATGGCAGTTTATAGAAAAGAAAGGCAGATTTATGTTAATGAAGTAAATCAATTTGAGTCTATATTAGGGAGGATGAAAGGATTGCCAGATCCAAGTGATGCTAGTTATGGCCCTCAAAAGGACAGTATAAAAGGTGAAATTGATACTGCTCAAAATATGGTTCAAAAAACAATTAATTATGACAAGAATTTAATAACAAATACTAAAAGGCCAAATAATTTAAACAAACTTTTGTTGAAGATATCAAATCGTATGAAGAATGAATGTGATGATGCTAAAACAAATTTAGATAAACCCAATCCTAAACGTGCTATAAATAATATTCAAAGAGTAATTAAGTTGTTAAAGAAAGAAAGAAAGGGATTAAAAGATTTATCTAGAACACCTTAAAACCATTTATCTAAGTTCTTTTGTTTTTTAGGTTGCAATCTTTCTATTAATTTGTTTATTCTTTCTTGCGCGAAATCGTGTTTTTCTAAGATTTTAGTTATTTTATCATAATCGGGTTCTGTCCATTTTAATCTGTAATTTTTTATTATTGGCATGTTTTTGAAAGTAGCATAAACCTTTTTCCAGTTGAATTCTGCTTGAACATTAGCAAAGATAGTGTCAAAGTCTTTGTATTGTTGTACAAGCTTTAATGCGGTTTTAGGACCTATCCTATGAACACCACCTGGATTGTAATCTGTGCCGACTAAAATTGATAAGGCTAACAATTGATCTTGATTTATGTTTAGACTTGAAAGAACTTCTTTTAGTTCTATAACTTCAGGATTGACTTTGATATAAGTTCCTTTTACTTTTCTTCTTTGTGAAACTGTTAAGTTTCTTATTAATCTTGGGGCAGAATATAATAATGAATCCGTATCTTGTGAAACTATGGCATAAACATCGCCTTGTTCGGCTAAGAAAGCTGCTTGGGCTTCTGCTTCTGAATGTGCTTGTATAATTGGTAGGCCTAAAGCCTTGATAAATTCTTTAGATTCTTCTTTTATGTCTCTAGTTATTCTAATTGTTTGTTTACTGTACTTAGACATAGAATCAACATCTTTTTCTTCTTTTGCCTTTTGGTATTTTATTTCTGCAATTTCTTTTCTTTCTTCTCTTATTCTAGATTCTCCATATTTCATTTCTGGAGGTTGACCATCAAAAACAAAGCATAATTTAATATTTTGTTCCATTAGATTTGGTATTCTTGTGGATAAACCCATTAAATGAGAAGTTATATTTCCTTCATTATCCATCAAAGGAGTGCCATCTTGTTGTCTAATTGAAGCTAGAAATTGGTATAGAACGTTAGATGAATCTACTGCTAATTTTTTTCCGTATAATTCTTGTAAGGTTATTTCCTTTCTTGGTAATAGTTCGGTTATTGCAACTCCCATTGTTAAAAGAAGTATGATTGATTTTTATAAAAGTTTTGAATTACTCAAAAACGCACAAAGGGGGCCCAATAGAAATAAATTCTTTTTGAAATAGTGATACTTCTATAATCTTATTTTCTGGGAAAGATTGTTCTATTTCTTGTAATATAGGTCTGAGTAAATAGGGATTATTAATCGCCACACCAAATTCTAAAAAAGGATCGCCGATATATTCTGCAATGAACGAAATATTTTGATGTAGGGTTAAATATTGTATAAGTTTTTTTCTTTCCAAAGTATTGTTGTTTTCTATAAAAATACTATATTGTAATAAATTTATTTTCGATATATCAATAAATAACGAATATTTTTCTATTATGTTGGATTTTTCTAGATTTTTTATCCTTTGGGCAATTGATTGAGGAGTTAGACCTATAAGTTTAGATAGGGTTACAGAGTCTAGTCTAGAGTTATTCATTAGATTTTTTAATATTGCTTTGTCTTTGTTATCTAATTTAACTTCTTTGTTAATTCTCTTTATAGATTTGGGATTTTGTGTTCTAAAATATTTTTCATAAAAGAAATTTGATTTCTTATGCAGTACAAATCTATGATCTATTATATCTTCTTTAAATATATTGTAAAACTCTAAAAATCTTTCATCTATTTCATTATTATTTTTTCCGTATATAGATAATCCAAAGTTCCAAACCCCAGATAATTCTGACATCCAAGAAACAAATTTACATTTGTCCAAATAATCCTTAAACTCTTTAATTCTTCTTTCTCTTATCTTGATAAAAACAGCTGCCCCAGTAAATCCTAAGTTTTCTATATTAATTTCGGTAACAAAGTTTAGAATTATTTTGTCTTTTATTAATTGAGATATTCTATAATTTATTACTTCCCTGGATCTTTTTAATTTTTTTGCTAGTTGAGTTATAGGAATTCTAGAGTTTTGCATAAGTTCAAGTAATATCTTTTGGTCTAGACTGTCCATTTTACATAAATTATAAGTTTGTGTTTAAAAACCTTCTTATTGTAAAAATTTTAGTAGTTAATTTTATATTTGTTTAAGTTATAACTATATGGTAATAAATAAGTCATTATCGCAGACTTAAAAGCGAAAGGAGAGTAATATGAACATTAAAAATGGAATAATATATTCAGTAATTGGTTTAGCATTAATAGTTGGTGGTAGAGAAGTTTATTCAACAACAACAGAAACTTTGCACAAACCTGAGTTAAGATATGCAGAGTATTGTGTATTAAGAGATAATGTTGAGCAAATTGAGATGAATTTAAAAAAAGATTTACGGAAAGGAAACTCGATTGATTGCGAAGACATAGTAAAATTAAAGGAATCAAAAAAGCAAATAGAAAGTATAGATACAGATAGAATCAATGATTGTGAACGGAACATTGGTTTGACTAGTATAATGATTGGCCTAGGTATAGGTTCTTTGGGAGTAAGCGGAGGATATATGTTAAAAAGAAAATAAATTTATTTTTTAAAATTAAATAATGATGTTTGTTTTGTTCCTTCAATCAAATCATCAAAAGTTGTATCAAAAAATAGTAATATTGAGTCCGCAATTGGCTTAATTTGTTTATCAATATAATGATCGTAGTCTATTTTATGTTTTAATGCTTGTATTGGTTCTGGGCCATCAGTTGTAATATAGTATTCTATTATGTCTGAATCTAGTTTAGCTAGTTTACGAGCGGCCTTGATATGGGGGGGGGTGGTTCTTACATACTCTTCCAGACCTTTTCTTATTGATTTTCTGTAGATTAAATCTTCATCATGCTTTCCGGATTTTAAGTCTTCAACAAATTTTTTAACAAAAACTGTAACTTCTTTTTTATGGAATACTCTGTCCAATAATTCTTCTTGAAATTTCTTGGCTGCATTTGTCCAATCACTACGAATAAATTCTAAACCCACAAATTGTAATTCTTCTTTACCATCTTTAATTATTATTCCAGCATATCTTTTTTTAGCCCCAGAATCACTGCCACGTAATTTTGGCATTAAAAATCTAGTATAACATTTTTCGTATTGTAATTCTAAATGACTTTCTCTATTATACTCTTTCTTTATTGTTTTTTTATAAAATTCATTAATTTCTTTTTCTAAGTGTTTAGCTATTTTTTCTGCTTCTTCTGAAGTTTTTGAATTAGTTACAACAAACAATGAATCTGTGTCCGAATAAATTACTTTATAATTCATCTCTTCTACTAAACTCGCAGTTTGTTTAATCAAATACTGACCAAAGTGAGTAATTGCATTAGCCATTTTTAAATTATAAAATCTACATGAAGGATTAGCTAATACTCCAAAAAAAGAATTCATTAATATTTTTATAGCATATCTTGATAGTTCATTTTTTTCTTTTCTTGATTTTTCTCTTGCTTGCCATAATTCGTCAATAATTTCTGGTAAAATTCCATCCTCATGACTAAAATAAGCTTTATTTGGAGACTCAATAGAATTCTTTGTTTTGGTTTCTGAAAAAGCTGTTGGATCAATATTGAAAGTTCTTATTATTGAAGGATATAGTGATTTAAAGTCTAAAACTATAATATTATCATAAATTCCAGGTAATGATTCTTTTACAAAACCGCCTTTGATTCTTGATTCACGATCTTCAGAAAAGGAAGTTGGACAAACTAGATTACGTGAACGTGCTCTTTGTAAGTATAAATAATCTAGAGAGGCTATTGATGAATTAACTCGATCTAAAGTCATACCAGTTAGTAATGAACGTTGTATTGCTAAGTTGATTAAATCGGCTTCCATTACAATTCTGTATGCTAATTCTGAATCTAGTAAATTATATTCCACTAACTTTTTTTGGTCTTCTTTGTATAATCTATCTATTTCTTCGTATTTTTCATGGCCTATTGATTCAATTAATTTTCCTTTTCCTAATAATTTTTTTGCCGCTGTGTCTAACTTGTAATTTTGCAACTTTATGAAAGAAGATTTTATTAAATCAATACCATCTAGAACAACCCTTCCAGAAATATCTGCTTTACTTGTTCTAAAAAAGTCAGATTCTATTCTTAGTTTTGAAATTGAATTATCTCTACCTAACACAAAAGGTATTCTATACTTACTAAATTTCTCTTTTAAAAATTGAAAATCAAAATCAATAACATTCCAACCCGTTATTATGTCTGGGTCGAAGTCTAAAACTTCTTTTTGAAATTCTTCTAATAATTCTTTTTCGGTTTTGCAGGAAGTAACGTTTTGTAATTTTTTGTTTGATAACAATAAAGATTTTTTGTAATTATGACTATATAATGAAATACAGTATACTTTTTTTCCTTTTCTATCAGATTCTATATCGAAAGATAAAACTTTTAGATTTTTTGGAACATAATCTACACGTTTTAATTCAGGTTCTTTGTAAAATCTATCTATTCCTTCTTTTTTTAGTTCGTAATCTCCTTCTATATCTATTGAGCCTTGTATCTTATTATCTATTAAAAATCTAGTAGGGAATCTTATATCAGATTCATATGTTTTTATTTTTGCGTTTTCTAAATCTGAACGTAATTCAGGAAGTTCTTTTGGAGAATCTAACATTATTTTAGACATAGGTTCTTTTTCAAAATTAGTTAATTTTGTCTTTTCTGATTCAAATTTACCTATTTTCTTTGCTTTTTCTAAGTTTTTTGTTTCTATGAAAAAATAAGGTTTGTATTCGTTTATAGTTAAAAAAGAATGGTTATTTTCTAGTCTCCCATATAGCAAAACGTATGATTTTTTATCAATTACTCTGTAGGTTGAACTAATAATGAATCCTTTCATAGATATTATAGAATAATTAAACTTTTAAAGGTTTATGATTCCTTGGCGAGATGATAAAAGTAATATCCTTTGATATGGATGGAACTCTATTGGATGGAGTTATAGACGATTATTTTTGGTTTGAAGAGATTCCAAAGTTATATTCAGAAAGGCATAAAGTGAGTATTTTAAAGGCTAAACAAATAACAAGAAAAGCTTATGATGATTTGGGACAGGATAATCTACTTTGGTATGATCCACAATATTGGTTTGATAAGTTTGAAATAACTGCTAAGCCAGTTGAGATATTAAAAGATTTAAAACACCATATTTTTGTGTATCCTGAAGTTATAAATATGTTAAAAGAGTTAAAAAAGGATTATAAATTGGTTATATTGACTAGATCTACTAAAGATTTTGTTGAAGTAAAAACTGAAGCAGAAGGTCTAAAAAATTATTTTGATCATATTTTTTCTGCAATATCTGATTTTAAAGAAATAGACAAACATCATGGAATTTATCAAATGATGTTAGATATCTTAAAGGTTAAACCTAATGAAATAATACATATAGGAAATGAATTAAAAAATGATTATGAAACTCCTATGTCTTTAGGAATCAAATCGTTTATAGTAAATAGGAATGGAAAGATAAGAGGACAGTTCGTAGTAAAGAATTTTAATGAATTTTTAGAGAGAGTTAAGCTTTTATAGTTATTTTAATCTTTAATTTTTATGGATGATTGGATCAAAGCGGGGGAAATTGCTTCGCAGGCAAGAGAATATGGAAAAAAACTTATAAGAGTTGGAGAATCTCATTTAGAAGTTACTAAGAAAATTGAAGCTAAAGTTTTTGAATTAGGTGGAAAATTAGCGTTTCCAACTCAAATTTCTGTGAATAATATAGCTGCGCATTATAATCCTATAGTCGACAAAGATTTCAAATTTAAAGAAGGGGATGTTGCTAAATTAGATATCGGGACACATGTTAATGGCGCAATTGGTGATACTGCAGTAACTGTTGATCTTGGAGATAATGAAAAATTACTGAAAGCAAGTAGAAATGCTTTAAATGCAGCTATTGAGATAACTAAACCAGGAGTTAAACTAAGAGAAATTGGAAGAGTTATTCATGAAGAAATTACTTCTTTAGGTTTTAGCCCAATAAGAAATCTTGGCGGGCATGGTTTAGATAGGTGGCAGATACATAGTGAACCTAGTATTCCTAATTTTGATAATGGTGATGAAAATAAGTTAAAAGAAGGCCAAATAATTGCTATTGAACCGTTTGCTAGTAGTGGTGCAGGTTTAGTTTATGATGGAAAACCTTCTGAAATATATCAAGTTTTAATAAATAAGAATGTAAGAGATATGAACGCAAGAAAAATTTTAAAATATGCTTATGAAAAACATAAAACATTACCCTTTGCAAGAAGAGACTTGCCGTTCAATAAATTACAACTAAGTGTAGGTATAAATGCTTTGAAAAGAGAAGGAATATTACATGAATACGCTACTCTTCCTGAAAAGAAAGATAATTGCTTAGTAAGTCAGCATGAACATACATTAATAATTGGAAAAACTGTAACTACAAAATGAGATTTAAATCTAAAGTTTTTTTAGCACCAATGGCTGAAGTTAATGATCCTGCTTTTAGAATATTATGCAGAAAATATGGTGCAGGACTAACTTGGACTGAAATGATTTCTTCTAGTGCTCTAGCTAGGAATGATAAAAATAAATTATTTAATGTTCAAACAATTGAAAAACCAATTGCTGTACAATTAATGGGGCATAATTTAGAAGATATTAGTAAGGCAGTAAAAATTATTTCTAAAAAAGCAGATATTGTAGATTTTAATATGGGTTGCCCAATGAATAAGATTGTCAACGCTGGTTGTGGCGCTGCCTTGCTTAAAGATCCTGAAAAAGTAAAACAAATTGTTGAAACATTAGTTAGTTCTACAAATAAACCAGTTTCAGTTAAAATCAGAAGTGGATGGGATAATAGATCAATTAATGTTTTACAGATTGCAAAAATAATTGAAGATAATGGGGCTAGTATGATAACTGTGCATCCAAAGACCAGAGTTCAATTAAAAAGTGGGGAACCAGATTGGAGCTTAATAAAAAAAGTTAAACAAAAATTAAGTATTCCCGTTATAGGGAATGGCGGAATAAATAAACCAGAAGATGCTGAAAAAATGTTCAAAGAAACTGGTTGCGATTATGTTATGATAGCAAGAGCTGCTTCAAAAAATCCTTATATATTTACTCAAGTTAATGAATATTTAAAAAATGGAAATTATAAAAAAGAGGATGCTGAAAAAATGTTTTTAGATTATTTAAAATTAGCAAAAAAATACAAATCTAATCTTAATTATATTAAACTACATGCAATTTATTTTACAAGAGGATTAAAAAATAGTAATACGTTAAGAACTGAATTGTCTAGAGTAAAAAGTTTAGAAGAAATAGAAAATAAATTAAGCGGCTTCTTCAAGTAAATCTACACCGGTCACTATACCCCAAATCCATGCACCAATTATCATCGGTATACCTATTAAGATTAATATTAATGGTATTCCTAATAAGAATAATATTAATTGCCAAGTTCCTTCTTTCTTTCTCTTACCAATTAAACTACCTAGGCCAGGTAAAAGAATTATATTTAAAATTAAACATAAAATTGCTCTTGATTCAGAAATTTTCTTTCTTTTCTTTGCCATATTTAAGAAAATGGAAAAAGGAGTTTATAAAATTAACCCATGTAAGCATGGGTTTCTCTTATAGCTGCTCCTCTTGCAGTTCTTAAGAACTGTTCCTCAATCTTCTTGTACTTTTCAATGTCTTGCTCTGTTACGGAGGCTTTGACTTTCTTTAGCGCTTCATTGAAGTATTTATTTGATATTTCTTTTATGTTAATATCTTGTCTCAATGCTAACATTGCGGCTTCTTTAACTAAAGCTGAAATATCTGAACCCGTAAAGAATGGTGTTTTTTCCGCTAATAGTTTTATATTAACGTCTTTACCCAAAGGCATATTTTTAGTATGTACTCCAAGTATTTTTTCTCTTGATTCTTTATCAGGTATTGGTGCCATTATAATTCTGTCAAATCTGCCAGGCCTTAGTAATGCGGGATCAATTAAATCAGGTCTGTTAGTTGCTGCGATTATAACTACATCATTTAATTCTTCTAAACCATCCATTTCGGTCAATAATTGATTTACCATTCTTTCAGTTGACCTTGACCCATTATCAAACCCACGTGTTGTAGCAATAGCATCAATTTCATCAAAGAAAATTATTGTTGGGGCAGCTTGTCTTGCCTTTTCAAATATTTTTCTTATACCTTTTTCAGATTCACCTACCCACATAGATACTAGTTCTGGGCCACGGATTGAAATGAAATTAGCTTCTGCTTCGCTCGCTACAGCTTTAGCTAATAATGTTTTTCCTGTACCCGGTGGACCGTATAATAAAACTCCTTTCGGTGCTTTAATTCCTAATCTTTTGAATGCATCGGCGTGCTTAATTGGCCATTCAATAACTTCTTTTAATTCTTGTTTTACACTTATCAAACCACCAATATCTTCCCAGCTTACATTTGGTTTTTCAACTAAAACTTCTCTCATTGCTGAAGGTCTTACTAATCTTAATGCTTCTTTGAAATCTTTTTCTGCAATTTTTAGTTTTGTTAAAAACTCTTTTGGAATTATTTCTTTATCTTTAAGATTTAGTTCAGGTAAATTTCTTCTTAATACACTCATAGCCGCTTCTTTACATAAGGCAGATAAATCCGCACCTACAAAACCGTGAGTTATTCTTGCAATTTCTTCTAAATTAACTTCCTTTAACAAAGGCATATTTCTTGTATGTATTTTTAATATTTCTAATCTACCTTTTTGATCTGGAACACCGAATACAATTTCTCTATCAAATCTTCCCGGTCTTCTTAATGCTTCATCTAAAGAGTTTGGCCTGTTAGTTGCACCGATAACAACAACGTTTGCACGTTTGTTTAAACCGTCCATCATTGTTAATAGTTGAGCTACAACTCTTCTTTCAACTTCACCGTGTGTTTCTTCTCTTTTTGGTGCAATAGCATCAATTTCATCAATAAAAATAATTGATGGTGCTTTTTCAGCTGCTTCTTCGAATATTTGTCTTATTCTCTTTTCAGATTCACCATAAAACTTATTCATAATCTCTGGTCCATTGATTAACATAAAATTGGCTTCGGCTTCATTTGCTACAGCTTTAGCTAATAATGTTTTTCCTGTACCAGGAGAACCATGTAACAAAACTCCTGAAGGAGGTTCAATTCCTAATGCAGTAAATAATTCTGGATGTTTCATCGGTAGTTCTACCATTTCTCTTATCTTTTTTATTTCTTCAGATAAACCACCAATATCTTCGTAAGTAACATCCGGTGCAATTCTTGTTTCTTCTGTTACTTCAACTGCTTTAGGATTTAATTTTAACTCTGTATTTTCTGTTATTATTACAGCGTTGTTTGGAGTAGAATCTACTACTATAAATTTAATAGATCCAATTTGGCCCATAAAACCAGAGTTCATATCTTCCATTAATTCTCCAATATGTTGGAATATATCGAATGGACTTCCAGAATCTCTAAATGTTTTTGATCTTCGTGTAGTTCCGCCCAAAGGAATTATATCTCCTTTAACAACCACTCTTCCCAATAGATTCTTTTTTATTGCTTCTGAGTCTGCTTGTATTACTATTCCTTTTTGAGATGGAGCTATAATAATTTTTTTTGCTTCTTTTACATCTATTTTTCTTACTTTTACTTGTTCGCCTATTCCAGTCTTGGCATTTCTTCTCATAATACCATCCATCCTAATAACAGGTTCACCGACATCAGTAGGATATGCTCTATCTGCGATACCTACAGTTTTTCTGCTACCTTCGATTTCTACTATATCTCCGGGTCGAATTCCGATTTCTTTCATGTCTTGAGAATCAATTCTAATTATCCCTTTGTATGCTTCTTCTTGCATTGCTTCCATAACTCTAAGAGTTACTTCTTTACCGTTCTTTGCCATTTTTTTCCTCCAAATCCTTTTTGAAATATAAACATATTTTACCAGGTTCATCTAAAGAAAGTCTCATTATTTGTTCGATCTCTTTTTCTAATTGAGTAAATCTTTCTTCAAATTCTATAATCTCTCGCGGTATTGTAACTGAGAAACTATTTCCTACCATTCTAAGTTTGACTGAAAATATTCTTTGTTTTAATATCTTGAATTCTTCATACTCTTTTATATCGCTGGGATGATACCATCTTTGAGTACATTTAGGGCATTCAAAATATCTAAGTCTAAATCCATCTTTTAAAATTGCAGCCTTATTTGTTTTTATGTTACATTTATTACATAAAACATTTGTGTCAAATATGTCTTTCATTTTGGTGTATACAAGGTGTATACACAAGAAGTATATAAATATTTCGGTTGGGTTGGCTTTGCACAAAAAGTAAAATCTGCACAAAAAGTAAATGAATTGCACAAAAACAGAGAGATTACTAATTTATTGTTTTTAATTTTATGTCTTTTAATTGTCTAAACTCTAAGTCTACATAAGAAATGCAACAATCTCCATCAAAATTCCAAAATGTGGCACTATGGCTGGCGGAAAAATGACTTAATTTTTTAAATTGTTTTGCTTTTTCGCAATTTTCACTTTCGCATACAATTTGTTCTCCTTCTAGAAAATCATTTATATTTTCAAATATATTAAAATTTTCACAAGAAAAATTTTTGTCTACAAATAGTTTTATTTTGGATTTATTTTTTTCTAAGATATCATGTGGAATTTTAGATAATCTTACTTGTTTATTAATAATACAGATAGCTTTCTTACCGCCCAAACTTTTTATTTTTGCAGATTTTTGATTTTTGGACAGTATGGGATTATTTTTGAACTCATGGACTTGGCGAGCAATTCCAATCATATTCTCTCCAATCAAAAAAGAACCTATATTTTCGGAAGAAGCCATTTTAATTAATTTCTTCTATGTATCCCTTTTCTTTTAAAATCTTTATAGATTTAATAATATTATCTGCACGTTCATTTAAATTAACCACTAAATCCGAGATTCTAACTGAATTTCTTCCAATCATAAATTCTTTTATTCTTTCTGATAATATTTCATCTTTTAGTTGTTTACTTGTTGAATTTGGTGCCATAAAAAAGCTTCCAGTATTCTGAAATAATGACGCTCCTTGGGCAATCATAATGTTTGTGCTTATCATTTTTATTTTTTATCTTTTTCTTTTATTTCCTTATCTAAACTGTCCGAAAATGCTTTAATTTCTTCAACAAATTTTTGTTTTTCATTTGGTGACATTTCAAATATAAGAACCATCTTATTTGAAATTGTTGAAGCCCTTACGAATAAATCAATCAAAGTTTTTCTTGATTCATTATCAAGATTTTTTGAAAGTTCTAATAACGCAGATGGGTCCTTTTGCAATTGAACCCAATTTTTATAGTCTTCTGAATATTTTTCCTGCATAAATTTGAGTTGTTCTATCGACCTAGCAGTATCAGTTAAAAAAATTTTATAAAATTTCGATAACTCAATAATAAAATCTTTTTTTGTCATTTTGTCCCATTTGTAAGTATACCATAAAATTTATAATTCTTGTGGTTTATGAGGCTTTAGGTATAAGTCTTAGAATAACCTTATTTTTTACACAGAGAAATTAAAATAATCTAAAACTTTTGATTAATGCTATTATTGAGATGATTATTGCTATAATAGAAATAATTATAGAAAATTCTCTATGCCTTATACTATCTAATTCTCTTAATTGTATTAATCCTCTTCCGGT
>PNOQ01000009.1 GCA_013824915.1 Nanoarchaeum sp.
GGTTCAATATCTTGTTATAATAATAGTGACTCTTCGTGGAAATCTTTCGCAACTTGGGGATCAAATGATGGACCAGTAAGAGTTAATTCGTCTAATATATACGGAGATTGTTTGAACGGAAATACATTACAATTACAAGTTGCTTTCCAATGCTTTAATCTTGGTGGATATAATAGGTTTAGTGAAGAAAAAGTTTGGTGGAATAGTCCAACTTCCGCTTTAACATATTTGCCTGGATTAGAAGTAAATGTAAATAATTTAAGTAATACATTAACAACTAAGAATGATAATTGGACGTTTGAATGTAAGGCAAATGATAATATTTTGAATTCTACAGCTATGAATACTAGTGTTCTAATTGGAAACGCTATACCTTACATGCAAGTGGCTAGAATTAGTCCAACGCCAACTACATACACTAATCAAGATTTATTGGGTTATTGTAATGCTAGTGATTATGATGGTACAGATCAATTAACTTATTATTACAGTTGGTACAGAAATGGAAGTTTGAATAATAGTGGTAAAACAAGTACTTACTATTACAGTGAAGATGATAGTGAAGATGCGTTTGCTTCTAGTGGTGTTGTTTCTGATGCTTCTAATGCAGTTGATGAACTTTGGAATACTTATGCATACACAAACAGTGATATGGAAGAGTATGGATTAATATTAATTAATTATACAATCCCTGCAAGTATAGATGGAGCAAAATTAGAATATAGTATTCGTTCTTCTGCATGTGAAGCTGGTGATGGAGGTTCAATATCTTGTTATAATAATAGTGACTCTTCGTGGAAATCTTTCGCAACTTGGGGATCAAATGACGGACCAGTAAGAGTTAACTCTTCTAATATTTATGGAGATTGTTTGAACGGAAATACATTACAATTACAAGTTGCTTTCCAATGCTTTAATCTTGGAGGATACAATAGGTTTAGTGAAGAAAAGGTTTGGTGGACTTTTGAAAATAAAACTTGGTATCCTCTTGGATTAGAAGTAAATGTAAATAATTTAAGTAATACATTAACAACTAAAAATGATAACTGGACATTAAGATGTACTGCAAATGATAATAGTACAAATTCTACTTGGTTAAACAGTAGCAATACTATGATACTAAATAGTGCGCCAAATTCATTTACTTTATCTGCTCCAGCTACAGGAACTAGTACTTATAATAGAACAATTAATTTTGAATGGAATACAGGTAGTGATAATGATAGCGATGGCTTAACATACAATTTGTTGGTTGATGATGATATTAATTTTGGAGCCCCGGAAGTTAATCAAACTGGATTGAGTGCTATAAATTATAATCTTGTTTCTGACTTAGCTTTAGATAAAACATATTACTGGAAGGTTAGATCTTATGATGGTACTAGCTATAGTGCTTATACAAGTATATGGGATCTAACTGTTGATAGTTATTTAGATATTAGAGCAGTAAATGATACCATCGATTTTGGAACGCTTGGGCCTAGTATATCAGATAATACATCAGACAATATACCTTTGCCTTTCTTGATAGAGAATAATGGTAATACATTAATGAATGTAAGTCTTGATTCTACTGAACTATTTGTTCAAGCACCTTTGCCTTCAAGTAATTATAGATTTAAGATAGACAATAGCTCAGAAGTTATTTCATTTAATTGGTTGACTTCACTATTTGATTGGACTGATATACCTAGTGGTATGATTTCAGCTATCGATTCATTAAAATATCAAAATGCGACGGACACAGCTGAAGTGGATATTTTGGTTATAATACCTAACGATGAACTTGCAGGAGCTAAACAGGCGAATATAACGTTTACAGCAAGCTTAGCAGAATGAAATTAAATAAAAAAATTGGAATAATGTACTTTTTAATAATTATAGTTTTGTTAATTTCTAGTGATGTTCTTGCATTAGGTATCTCTCCTGCGCAAACAATTGTGGATTTTAAAGTTAGTTTAAATGAGACTGCTGAATTCAAAGTTATTAATAGTGAGCACAAATCTATGAAAGTTCTTGTTTATATGGATGGTACTCAAGATGAAGAAATAGATTTAACAATAAATACTCCTGAATTAATATTTACATCTGATGATGAAGAAAAAACTGCAAGTTATAGTTATAGTTTACCACAAAAGTTTAAAGAACCCGGATTACATGAAATATCTATAATTGCTAGAGAAGTACCTATTGATTCTGAAACTGCGGGTACACTTATTGGAGCTAGTGTTGCGGTTGAACATGTTTTTAAAATAAATGTTCCTTATCCAGGTAAATATGCTACGACTGAATTAAAAGTTTCTGAAACAAATAATAATGCAGTTAATTTTATCGTAGTCATAAATAATCTTGGATCTGAGCAAATTACAAATGCAAAAGGATTGATAGATATATTTGATTCAAAAGGAGTAAAATTAACAAGTTTAGAAACATCTATTGTAAGTGTTGATTCTGGTTTAAGAAAAGAAGTTATGGTTGCTTGGAGCGGTGTTATAGAACCTGGAGAATACAGAGCGAATTTGAATTTAGTTTATGACAATATGATTAGTGAATATGTTAAAAATTTCCAAATTGGTGAGGCTAAAGTAAATATACTTCACATATATTCCAATAATTTCAAACTTGGGCAAATTGCAAAGTTTAATATTCTAATTGAAAATAAATGGTCTGAAAAAATAAAAGATGTTTATACTGATTTGTTAATATCTGATGAAGGAAAAGAGATAGGTAGATTTAAGAGTGCTACAGAAGACATAGATCCTTCTTCTAATAAAGAATTAACTGCTTATTGGGATAGTGAAGGTGTTGAAGTTGGTGAATATGATGCTAAGTTTATGTTACATTATAATGATAAAGTTATTGAAAAAGATATGAAAACAAAAATAGACAAAAATTCAATTTCATTTAGTGGATTTAGTGGTGCGGTCGTTAGCGATAGTCCTATCAATACGAATAATATTATTGCATTTGTAGTAATAATTGTAGTAGTAAGTGCAATTTGGATTGTATACTTCAAATTTAAGAAGAAGAAATAATTTTTAGTATTTCTTTAAAATTTTTATTATTCTGGTCTTTTTTATATTTTATTAATATTTCTTTAAACTTTTCATTTTTTAAGTTAAAAATATCAGAGTTAATCAAAAATTGACAGAATTGGGTTACGTTTTTTGGATTATTTGTTTTGTAACATCTTTCAAAGTCTATAATTGTTATTTTATTTTTTTCTATGAATATATGTTTTATTGGATGAGTAAATTCTAATTTGTTTATTTTTAGTTTATCTAGTGTTCTGCATTGTTCAAGAATTTTTTTTATTATTTCAAAATCTTTATTTCTTTTGATATAATCTATAAATAATTCGCCTTGTACAAATTTGTAAATTATGTAATCTTTTCCAGAAGTTATTAGTTTTGGACCTATTTTATGCTTGTTTAATAATCTTAAATAGTTGGCTTCATTAGCTAATCTATCTACTGCTTTACTTTCTGGGCTTTTTGTTTTTATAGCTACTTTTGTTTTATTATATTCTCCAGTATACACTATTGAACGCTTACCTTTTGCAAAATATTGAACATTTTTGAGTTTTTCTGGAAATTCCATGTTAATTTATAATGGAAACTTTTTTAAATAATTTACTCCTAATCTATATTTGAAAAAGATGGTGAAAAAATACGTAATATTGATATTCTTGCTGATTTTTGTTAATTCTCTTATTGTTTATGCCGCTGACAATCAAACTACTAGTAAGGCTGTAAACAAAGAAAAAGCTTTTTCTTGGTTGTATAATGAGTCTAAAAGCGAAAATTGGGGTGGAGATGCTAATATTGTTTCTTGGGTTATTTTGGCATTAAAAAACAGTAAGAATTATGGTGATTATGATTATAACAAAGCTGTAGACAAGTTAGAAGACATGGAAGATGATTCTAACTGGGATGATGATGTTTATGAAACTTCTATGGCTATACTTGCTTTAAAGAAAACTGGTAATAATGTAGAAAATGAAGTTGAATGGTTAAATGATCAACAAGAAGAAGTTTTAGAGTCCGGAAATTGGCTTGTTCAATTTTTGACTGAAAGCGAAGATGCAAAATGTAACATTAATTATGATGGCGATAGTTATGAATTTAGTATTAATAAAACTGAAATTGTAGATAGTTCTGAAAGTTGTGGGGCTGTTGGTGGTAGCTGGGTTGATTTCGAAGAATGTGTAAAAGATGGTGATAATGTAGATATGTATGAAACCTTTGATGTAAACTGTTTATCTAATTCTAGAGTTCAAACATCAGTTTTATTCAAAAATGATAATACTTATTATATAACAGATCAAAATGAACCATTAGAAATAGAAAACTCATGTTTTTATGGGGATGGTAATGATTGTAGTTGTATAAATACACAATATGCTTCTTGGGTTTTATCTGTGGTTAATGACCCAGATTATAGATCATACACTTTACCTTATTTAAGATCTAATTGTAATGAAGATGTTTTAGATACTATATTTTTGTATATGTTAACTTCTTCCAATGAATATTATAGTTATTTAACTTCTGATGATGGTCAACTTGAAGATGGAAGTTTTAGTGGAGATGAATATCAGACTGCGTTAGCATTAATTGCAATGAAAGGAAAAACTTCTCCCGAAATTACTAAAGCCATATCTTGGTTAGCATTTAGACAAAAACAAGATGGAAGTTGGAGTGGCAATATAAAAACAACAGCAGCTGTTCTGTATGCTCTAACTGCAGATGTTACAGTTGGTCCTGGACCTAATAATACTACTGGATGTGGAGATGGTGTTGTTAATAATGGTACAGAACAATGTGAATATACTTCTCAGTGTAATAATTCAAGTATGACTTGTACTGCATGTCAATGTGTTGCTGTTCCTAGTTGTACTCGTGATGAAGAATGTAATTCTGGTTATAGTTGCCAAGGTGGAAAATGTTTACTTGTTGCTGAATGTAAATTAAGTTCTGATTGTGACCTTGGTGAAATTTGTGTTGATGGAAATTGTAAAGTTAAACAAACTGGATGTACTAGTAGCTCGGGTTGTGGTCTTGATGAAGTTTGTGAAGATGGTGTTTGTGTTGCAGAAGAGGGAAATGGTTGGGTAACTTGGTTGATTGTAATATTAATAGTACTTGTTGGATTAGCTGGTGCTTATTTTGGATATAAAAAATTCTTTAGAAAAAAAGGTGGAATTAAACCTAGTGGATTTAAACCAAATAATCAGTTTGCACCAAGAGCAACAACATATGCACAAACAAAGCAAAGTGTTCCAATTTCTAGTCCACCAGTTAGTAATAATGTAGATAGAATGGAGGAACAGCTAGATCAGTCCCTAAAGAAGGCTAGAGATTTATTGAGGGGAAAGTGAAAAAGTTTATTTTAATTTTAGTTCTTTTTTTAGTATTAAATTTTGTTTCGGGTTTTTCTTTAAATGTTAATTTTGAAAAAGAGAGTTATAATCCAGGTGATACATTACAAGCAGACATATTATTTGATGATGATATTCAAGGTGAGATTTTAACTGAAGATATAGAACTAAATTGTAATGGAAAAATAAATGTTGCTCCCTTCTTATTAAGATTAGAAGATAATCATTATTATTCTTATTTTAATATTCCTAGCTCTTTAAGTGATCAGAATTGTAGTTTTATTTTAAAAGATGTAATATATACTAATAACGGTTTTTTAGAACAAAAAGATTTTATTACAAATTTTAGTTTAAATAATACTAATGATAGTGTTTATGTTAGTCCTGCTGCAGTCAGAATAACAAACGTTGAAACTACAAATACTTTTATTGTGCAAGTAATAAATAATGGGTTAAATACTACTAATTATTCTATCTCAACAATACAAACGTTTTTTGATATTTCTAAAAAAAGCTTGTTATTAAATCCGGGCCAACTTGGTGAATTTTATGTATATACCAGTGACGTTTTGTATAACAATGTTGGTAAAGCTGAAATAAAATTAGATTATAATTCTAATTCATTTTCTATTCCTATATTCTTTTTAGTTGATGATGAAATTTTAATTGATAATACTAGTGAATCTAAATTAGAATTTGTTAATGATTTTGATAATTTTAATATAACAATAAATAAAAATAATAATAGTTATGGGTTTTTAAAATTTAAAAATTATGGTGATGATGTTAGTGATATAAATTTTGAGCTAACTGGTAATCTTGATGAAGTAGTTTATTTACAATTTTATAATTTAGAAGAAATAAAAAAAGATGAAACTTTAAAACAATATGTGTATATTAATCAGAATAAAAGCGCAAGTTCTGGTAATTATAGTGGTAACTTAAAAATAGATTATGATTCAAAATCGATTGAATTCCCTATATATGTTGAAATAACTGATGTTAATATTAATGTGAATAATACGGTAATTAATAATAGTGTTAAGAATACTAGTGTTAAACCTGATGATAAAAAATCTTCGATTAGTGTATGGTGGTTTGTAGGATTATTCTTTGTTGTGATTATAGTAGTATTCTTTTTATTATATAAGAAAAAATCGAAGAAACCTAAATCTTTTTTGAAGCTCTTTCTCTAGCCGTTTCTATTTGTTTTTTTAAGGCAGAATATTCCATAATTATCTTTGATTGATGATGTAGTCTTCCTAAAATGTCGTTTAAAGTTAAATTAATCTCTTCTGCGCCTATTTTTAATTGAACTGGTTCTATGATGTCTATTGAAGAAGGCATAAACTCAAAACAGAAGTTTGTTAGTGTATCAAAATTTTTGAATTCTATTTCAAATTCTGTGAATGTAGACCATACTTTTATCTTTTCGCCTTTTTTAGTTGGATGGTCAAATTCATTTTCTTTTGGTTCACCAGTTTCACTTTTTATTAGTTTTAAGTTCTTATCTTGGCTAACTAATTCTATAACTTTGTCCATAGTTTTTTTTACATGTTCTACTGGTGCGCCAGCGATTTCAATCATTGTGTTAGCTATTATTTTTTCCATTTTTCAGTTATTAGATGAATTAGTAACATTATTAGTATGAAAGAAAAGAAATAAATTCCAGTTCTTTCTGTTTTTTTGCCCTTTGATTCATATAATATTGAATCAGTGGTAGACTGTGTATTTATAATGTTTTCGGAGTAGCTTTCTAGGCTAGTTACTAAGTTTTCTTCTGTACATTCTATTTTTTCCTTTTCACATAAATTATCTGTTATGCCTTTTAATTCTATATTCTTTTCATCTGAAACTTCTAATCCTTCAACTCTTATTGTATAATCTCCTTCTGAATATTTTAAATTACAATTAGGTATTATTTGTAATGGAATTGTTATTTTTGTTTCTGAATATTTACCTGGAATATTAAATGAGGTTGTTTTACTAAGTTTCTCATCATCTTTTTGTAGAAATACGGTTACACTTTCTTTAGTTTCGTCGCCTTTGTAAATGTTTAACTTTATTCTTATTGTGTCTCCAAATTTTGCAGTTTTGTCTTGGCCTAAATATATTTCTTCTATTTCTATTTTTGATTCTTTATCTTGTTCTGAATTTATTGGGTTTTCTTCATTTGGAGTTGGTTTTGTTAGATACCAAACATTTTTTATTTTAGACCATGAATTTCCTTCACGGGTTGAAGAATAAGTTACTTTGTCAACTTCTATTCCTTCTGGAGTGGATAGTGTAAACTTTTCGATTCCTTCATTGTTTAGAAAACCATTATACTGGCCGTTTAAATATACAACTAGATAATTATCTTTTTTTATTACTTGTTGATATGTATTTGTGGAAGATATTATTATTTCTCTATTCGCATTGTCTTTTATTTTGTATCCTAATAAATCGTAATCTCTATCTTCGTTGTTATATATTTCTATCCATTCGCCTTCTGGCATTGATGCTGAATCGTTTCCGGTTGGATCTGGTAAGAATTCAGTTATTTCTAGTTCTGGAACATCTGTTGTTATTTCGTTATTGTTGTCATAACCTGGAGTTGGATTACATTCTAGCCATATATGATTTAGTTTACATAATGATTTTTGATTATTACTTGCGCCCCATTGAGAAAAATAATGTAATGAGTCTAGGATTGTTTCGTTATTCAAAATAGTTATTAAATCTTCGTCATTGTTTAAACCGTTACCTATTGTTGCACCAATAGAATAAATATTTGCGTCAATTTCTGTGTAATTAAATCCTTCTTCTACTATTAACGAATAATTTGAACTGGAATTCTTTATTTTTTCTAGTATATCTTCTGAAGCTAAATCTCTTACAATGTAATCTGATAGGTCTAAGTCAGTGTATAATTCAATATATTCTTGGTTGTTATCATTTCCTTCTGGATCGTACATTACTTCATTTATGTATAAATATGAATAAACTTCTGGTAAAATTAACAATATCCCTATGAAAATCAACCATTTCAAAGTGATTTGAGAGAGTTGAGTAAATTTATAAAACTTATAGTTTTAGTTGTTTGTATTGTTTTATTAATTCTTCAAATTTTATTCCTTTTAATTGTGAAGACTTTAGTGTTACGGTGTAATTTCCGTTTTTGTTTTTTGGTAATTCTTTAGCGTTTAGAAAATACCAACCAAGATTATCAAAACGCATTGCTATTATTGGAGTAGCGTTTAATATGTCAGAGAAAGTAACTAGTTGATCTATTTCTTCTTTTTGGAAGTTTTTTGAATTACTTCTTATTGATTTACATTCTATTGCTAGAAGATTTTCTTTGTTGCCCGCTATTAAGTCTGGTGATGGCATTGGAGTTGAACCTGAACCCGCTGCTCGCATACATGCCCAGCTATTATCCCAAAACATATGTAAAAGTTCACGCTCTGCTCTGCTTCCTTTAGCTTTCATGTAATTATAAATATTTTTAGATTAATAAAACTATCTTGTTTAATAAAATAAAAAAGAAAAAATTAATAATTATAAGTCTCTACTTTGAACTGTTCTTCTTCCATTTGCTTTGCATCTTTCACAAGCGTCATGGATTAAGTGTTCTACTTTCTTTTCTAATGCTTCGGCAAAGTCTCCAGAAACGTTCAAATCATTTACAATTTCTTTAATTTTTGATTTAACTACTAACATTCTTCGCACCTCCCATTGTTTTGAAGAAAAATATGCATTTATAAGGTTTTTGCCGTTAGTTTAGGATTATTGAGTGATAAATTGTTATAATGGTTTCATGGTTGGGAAGGCTATAACTTCTCTAACTGTTGTAGAATTAGTTAATAACATGACTAGTCTGTCTACGCCTATGCCTAAGCCACCTGCGGGAGGCATACCGTGTTCTAAAGCAAGTATGAAGTCTTTGTCCATAGGATTTGCTTCTTGGTCTCCTTTTAATCTCTCTTTCTCTTGTTTTTCTAAAAGTTCTTTTTGGATTATGGGATTATTTAGTTCTGAATAAGCATTTCCGAATTCGTGACCATTTATGAAAAATTCAAATCTTTCTATTAATTCAGGGTTACCACGTTTTTCTTTACACAATGGACTAGTTTCTTTTGGATAGTCTGTTATGAAAGTTGGTTGAATTAATTGTGATTCTACTAGTTCTTCAAATAAATAATTAATTGCCCATCCACGATTATATTCTGGTAATTCTATTTTATGTTCTTTTATTAATTTTTTAATTTCATTGTCTGATAATTTTTCAACATCTATCTTTGCATATTTTTTTAATGATTCATACATGGTTAGCTTTTGCCATGGTTTTTTCAAACTTATTTTTTTGTTGTCATATTCTATTTCTGTAGTACCATTTATTTTTTTTGATAAATGTACAAACAAATCTTCTACATAATTCATAATATCATTATAATCTTTGTATGCCCAGTATAGTTCAAACATAGTAAATTCCGGATTATGAGTACGGTCTACACCTTCGTTTCTGAAATTCTTTGTGATTGTATAAACTTTTTCGAAACCGCCAACTAATAATCTTTTTAGATATAATTCTGGGGAGATACTTAAGAATAAGTCCATGTTCCATGCGTTAATGTGTGTTTTGAAAGGTTTAGCTTTTGCTCCACCATAAACTGTTTGTAATACAGGAGTTTCTACTTCTATGAAACCTAACTTATTTGTATAATCTCTTATTTCTTGTACTATTTTGTGACGTTTTATGAATATTTCTTTTTGTTCTGGGTTTGCTATGAAATCTAAATATCTTTGTCTGTATCTTATTTCAGGATCTTTTAGGCCTTTGTATTTATCTGGCAAAGGTAGAAGACTTTTTGTTAAAAGTTCGAATTTTTCTGCATGGATTGTTATTTCTCCAACTTTAGTTTTGAAAACTTTTCCTTGTATACCTATAATATCTCCATGGTCTAACTTTTTGAATAGTTCGTAATTCTTTAATGATTCTGAACTTCCGAAAATTTGTATTTTATCTGTTTCATCTAAAATTGTTATGAACGAAGCTTTACCCATTACTCTTGTTGTAATAACTCTGCCAGCGATACTAGCATTTGTTTTTGTGTTTTCTCCATCTTTCAGTTTCTTAAATTTACTTAGAATTTCTGAAGCATTATCTTTCTTATCAAAAGTATACGGAAATGGATTTACTCCTTGTTGAATAATCCAATTTAGTTTTTCTTTCCTTTTTTGATAAATATCTAATTCTTCTGTCATGGTTTTTGATTTAAATCTGAAGTATTAAAAGTTTTCTCTTATTTTAAGATTGAGTATGCTTTTCTTAGTGCGAGTAATAATGATGCAGATCCTAAGAAATAAACAAAGTATCCAATAATATTTTTGAATAATGGTCCTAAATAAGGTATGATTGTTAAACTTGAACTTCCTACGATTACTAATGTTATAGTGATTAATAATAAAGTTGATACTTCTTTTAATTCATATAAGACTCCTACTATCAAACCCAAAATTACTAGTAAGAAGGCCCATATAGGGAGAACTACAAAGTTTCCGCCTATTAAAGAACTGACTGAAAGTAATATTGCTAAAATTATTGCAGCATTTAATGCTATTGTGACAAACGGAGATTTGTTTTTCATTGACTAGAATATGATTTTTGTTTTTTTAAACGTTTCGTTTATATTTAGGGTATGTGTTTCTATTCATGTAAACTTTTGAAGGTTTCAAAGCAATTCCTTTTTTGTCTTTCATAATATCTTCTGAAGATTTAGATGAGTTTCCTGTGCATACTAATTCATTTTTTAGAGTTAATACTGCTACCAAATCATTTTCTTTTATTCCAGATTCTAATTTTGAAATTCCGGGTATTGCAAGGACCGAACCATGGCAGACTGAGTCTACAGCTTCATCATAAATCCATATTTTGGGTAAATGTTTAACTGCGCTTTCCATCGGTTGGATTATTTTTCTTAATTTTTTTTCATCTTTTGCTTCAAATGCATCTTTTAATTCGTATAGTGTGCACATTGTAGATTCATCAAATGGACCAACTCTTGTTCTTATCAATTGAGTCATACTAGCTCCTATTTTTAATTTTTCTCCAATGTCATAACAAAGTTTTCTAATGTAAGTTCCTGCTTCACAACCAACTTTAAATAAAACATCGTGTTCTTTGATTTCTAAAATTGTAATATAATATATTTCTCTTTGTCTTAATTGTCTTTTAACTGCGGACCTTCTTGGAGGTAATTGGTCAATTTTTGTTACAAATGAATTTATTGTTTGTTTTAATTTAAACTCATCTACATTATTATGTAAATGCATTAAGCAAACATATTCTTTTCCCGCTTTTAGTAAATTTTGGACTACTCTAGTTGCGTCTTCTAATGCAATTATTAATGAGCCAGTTACGTTAGGGTCTAAAGTACCAGAATGACCTGCATGTTTTAAATTTAGAATTTTTTTAACATAATCTGTTACTTGATGTGAGGTCGGGCCTTGTGTTTTGTTTATGTTTACAATACCGTACGTTATTAATTCATTCAAAGGCCTTTTATTTGGGTCGCAACCATATTTTTTATCTGTTTCTACTTCCGATTTTACTAAAACTTTTCTTTGTATCCTTTCGAAGGGAAATTTTTCTTCCATTTTAAATTATTTTATTTTCTCTTAATTTTCTTATTATTTCGTTTTGAACTTCTTCTCTTGTTTGATTGCCATTTATTTCTATTATTCGTGAAGAATATTTTTCTAAAATAGGATGTGTTAATTCTTGATAAATTTTTAATCTTTTTTTAACTACTCCTTCACCGTCATCTACTCTTCCTCTTTTTAATGATCTTTGTATTAATTCTTGTTCTGGAACTTGTATATAAATCAATGCTATAACATCGACTATTTTATTTAATGGATTTACTTGAGCCAATGTTCTTGGAATCCCATCTAACAATAATTTTTGTTCAATTGGAAGTTCATATACTCTTTGTTTGAACAATGCTAAAGTTTGTTTATCACTAACATAATTTCCTTGATCTATTGTCATTGTGTCAAGAATTTCTTGTTCGAGTTTGTTTAATCGTTTTTTCTCTTTTAATGACCTAAACATTTCACCTGTTGAAAAATGATAAAATCCTAAATTAGAAGCTAGTAATTGGGCTTGTGATCCTTTTCCACTTGCAGGAGGCCCAAACATTAATATTCCGGAATATTTCATAGGAATAGATTTAAATGAAAATTTATAAACATTTAGTTTTCTTTTTTAGAAATCTTTTTTCTTGGTTTTTTCTCTGGAATGTCTTTTGTTATTTCTTTTTCTGATTCTTCAACAACTTCTTTTGCTACTTTCTTTGCAGTTTTTTTATCCATAGTAGTTTCAAGTTCTTCTTCTACTTCTTTTTCAACTTCTGTTTTTACTTCTTCTTTTATTTTTGTTTTTTCTGTTGTTTTCTTTTCTACAACTGGAGCATCAATAAGTTCTACTGTAGCAATATCACCTTCTTTTGTGATTTTTACTTTAACTCTTGCTGGAGGATATCTAATTCCGTTAGCCCAGATTGCTTCGTTTAAATATCTGCCAACTTTGACTTCTTTTGCTTTAGCATGTTTTAATGTGAATTCTTTTACTGCAGTTACTGCTTTCTTAGCTTTCTTGAATCTAGTTGTTTTCTGAAATTCTCTTCTAAGCGGGATTGTATAAATTCTTTCTTCCATTTTACGCGTTTATTTTAGTTCTTCTCCAGTTTCTTTTTGTCTTTGTGAATCTAGATGGATGTATTTTTTTACCTACGCCTGCTGCTTTTGGTACTATCCAGAAAGGTGCCCATTTGGTTTGCCTTCCTTTTTTAGCTAATCTTCCTTTTTTAGCGGGTGTTTTGTATCTTGCCATTTTTTATTTAATAATGAACTACCTTTAGGTGTTAATATTCTACCGTGATGAGTTCCTTTTTTAGTCTTTTCTATCAAACCTGCTGCTTCTAATTGTTGTAAAATTGTTCTTATTATCTTACCAGATGCAGGATAGAATCTTTCTGGTTTGTGGCCCATATTTTTATTACCACCATATTTAACTTTTAATTTATTGGTTCCTATTGGACCTAGAATGTAAATCTTTCTTAATATTGATGCTGATCTAATATACCACCAATCTTGGCTAACTGGGGGTCTTTCTCTTCCTGCGCCAGTTTTTACGAATTTACTCCATTCGGGAGCCTGTACTTCGTTTATTTCTTTCAATTGTTTTGCAACATTATCCAACAACTCTGATGTTTTTACTTCTTGCATTTTCATTTTAGATTACCTTTGTTTAAATATGTAGAATGAGCAGAAGTATTTCTTTTAAAAAGGTTTCTATTTATTCCTTTTTTATTTTTTGACCGTCTTTTGAGTCTTCTACTACAAATCCTAGTTCTTTTATTGTATCTCTTAGTTTATCTGCCTTTGCCCAGTCTTTGTCATTTCTGGCTTTTTCTCTTTGTTTTACTAGTTCTTTTACTTTTTCAGGTATTTTGTCTTTTTTTAGTTTGTCTAAGTTTAATCCAAATATCTTGTCTATGTCAATCATTAAATCATAAGCTTCTTTTCCGTTACCTTGTTTGTTTACTTCTCTGATAAAGTTGAATATTGTGGCTAGTGCTTTTGGAGTGTCAAAATCATTATCTAAACTTATTAGAACTTCTTTTTTTGTGAAATCTAATAATTCTTTATCTATCTTGTTTTTTGATTCTTTTGCATTTAAAATGAATTCTCTTATCCTGTCTAATGCATTCTTTGCTTGTTCTAAGTTATCATTTGAAAAGTCAATTGGAGCCCGGTAATGGGCTGAGATTATCATATAACGTATTACCATTGGATCATATTGTTCAAATATATTTCTCATTGTTTTGAAGTTTCCTAAAGATTTAGACATTTTTTCTTTATTTACTTCTACGAAACCATTATGCAACCAATAGTTTGCAAATTGTTTTTTATTTGCAGATTCTGATTGTGCTATCTCATTCTCATGATGTGGGAAAACTAGGTCTTGACCGCCACCATGAATATCAAATGGTTGCCCCAAATATTTGGAAGACATTGCAGAACACTCAATATGCCAACCCGGTCTACCTGGGCCCCATGGGCTTGGCCAGGATGGTTCGTCAGCTTTAGATAATTTCCATAAAGCAAAATCTTGGAAATTCTTTTTATTTTCATCTGCCTTGATTCTTATTCCTGCTTGCAATTCATTTATTTTTTGATGGGATAATTTACCATAACTCTTGAATTTGGAAACATCGAAGTATAAACCATCTCCTAACATGTAAGTGCAACCTTGTTTTTCTATACTTTTTATTAAATCTATTATTTCGTTTATTTCTTCTGTTGGTTTTGGTTTGTGTGTTGGAGGAAGAACGTTTAATGCTTTGTAGTCTTCGTCATAAATCTTTTCAAACTTTTTTGTTAGTTGTTTTGTTGTAATTTTTTCTTTTTTTGCTCGGTCTATTATTTTGTCATCTATGTCTGTATAATTAAAAACAAAATTTACTTTGAAACCTTTGTACAAAAAATATCTTCTAATTATATCGAAATTAACTGCTGACCTTCCATGGCCTATGTGACCATAATCATAAATTGTTGGACCACAAACATAAATAGTTACTTGGTCTTTCTTTATAGGTTGGAATTCTTCCTGTTTCTTTGTTAGTGTATTATAGAGTTTCATCAAATAAAAATAAAAAGAAAGAGATTAATAAAGCTTATCCTATTACTTCAACAGACAAAGTTTTAGATAATTGATAATTTGTCTCAGTGCTTGTTATACTTGTTATGTCTACATTACATCCACCATAACCTAATGGGGTATTTTTTAATGTAGTTGCTCTTATAGCTATCTTTGCATTTGCACCAGAGTTTAATTCGTATAACCTAGATGTATCCGTTCCTGTTTCTACAAATACGCAATTTAATGGGACTCCTGCTTCTACAGGTGTTGTTTTTGCTTGAAATGGAAATGCAGTATCTTCTAAATTATAAAACACTACAGCTACTTCTACACCTTTACCTTTTTTAATCTCTTGTTTGTCTGGAACTATTTTTAATAAGTCTGAAGAATCAGAAAACATTTCTGTTATCGCCTGGTCTGACATTTTAAATGCTTCGTCAGTGGATTTGGTTATTTTATCAAAACTACTTCTCACCCAAGCTAATCCTAATGTTAATAATGTTATACCAATTACAATGACTATAATTGTTGTCATAGAAAGTTCTATTGCACCTTTTTTTGATTTCATCAAATCACCTCTTAATAATAATTAGCTATTTGATTTATAAAATTTATTATTTTTAGGTTATTAAAAAAATGGGGCAAGGGGGATTTGGACCCCCAACCCCTAGAGCTTCAGTCTAGTGCTCTCCCAGATTGAGCTATTGCCCCATAACAAATAACGTTATTAGGCCTTCTTTTTAAAGTTTTTTGTTTAGAAAGTTTTAAATAATTCTTTCTAGCTTTTGAATTTCTAAGGATATGGCCAATAATTACGATTTTAAGGAATCTGAGAAAAAATGGAGTAAATACTGGGAAGAAGAAGGAATTTATGACTTTGATGGTCAGTCAGATAAAGAAACTTATTCTATTGATACACCCCCGCCAACAGTTTCTGGGGCTATGCATTTAGGACATGCTTTTTCATATTCACATGAGGATTTTGTAGCTAGATATCAAAGAATGAAACAAAAGAATGTATTTTATCCGTTTGGTACAGATGATAATGGATTGCCTACTGAAAGATTGATTGAAAAATTAAAAAATGTTAGATCTACTGAAGTTGATAGAACTGAATTTGTAAAATTATGTCAAGATACTGTAGCGGGAATAAGGCCTAACTTCATTCAAGATTGGAAAAATATCGGAATGAGTTGTGATTTTAATAAATCATATTCGACTATTGATAATCATTGTATAAGAACTTCTCAATTATTGTTTATGGATTTACATAAAAAAGGATTAGCATATCAAAAATCTGCTCCAACAATGTGGTGTGTTAAATGCCAGACTGCTATTGCCCAAGCGGAATTAGAAGATGAAGAACTTAATTCTACTTTCAATGATATTATTTTTAAAGTTGGAACTGAAAACTTAATTATTGCAACAACAAGACCAGAATTAATTCCTGCGTGTGTTTGTATTTATGTTCATCCAGATGATTTTAGGTATAAACAAATAGTTGGAAAGAAAGCCAAAATACCTTTGTTCCATTATGAAGTTCCTATTTTTGCTGATGAATCAGTAGAAAAAGAAAAGGGTAGTGGTGCCATGATGATTTGTAGTTATGGTGATAAATATGATGTTGAAGCTATAACTAAAAGAAGTTTAGAACCACGAGTTGTTATTGAAAAAAATGGAGTTTTAAATCATTTTGCTGCTAAGTATAAAGGAATGAATATTAAAGATGCTAGAAGAGCAATACTTGACGATTTAGAAAAGGAAAAATTACTAGTTAATAAAAAACCAATACAACATGTTGTTAATGTACATGATAAATGTGGAACTGAAATAGAATTTTTATCTTCCAAACAATGGTTTGTTAAAATATTAGAAAATAAAAAGAAATTAATCAAATCTGCAGATAAAATTAAATGGCATCCAGAGTTTATGAAAACAAGATATGTTAACTGGGTTGAAGCTTTAGAATGGGATTGGTGTATTTCAAGACAGAGGGCTTATGGAGTTCCTTTCCCAATATGGTATTGTAAAAAATGTGGAAAAGAAATGTTAGCTGATATTAAACAATTACCTGTGTTCCCATTAGAAAATGAACCTACAAAAAAATGTAGTTGTGGTTCTGATAAATTTATTGCTGAACAAGATGTTATGGATACTTGGGCAACTTCTTCTTTATCGCCACAAATAGTTTGTAATTTTATTGAAGATGAAGAATACAATATTAATTTTGGAAAAACTTATCCTATGTCTTTGAGACCACAAGCGCATGATATTATAAGAACTTGGGCATTTTATACTATAGCTAGAGGATTATATCATCATAATAAAGAGCCTTGGAGTAATATTATGATTTCTGGTCATGTCTTAGATCCTAAAGGTAAAAAGATGAGTAAATCTAAAGGTAATGTAGTTGAACCTCAAAAAGTTATACAAACGTATGGTGCAGATGCTTTAAGATTTTGGGCAGCTAACGCTAGCTTAGGGAAAGACTTGTCTTACAAAGAAGAAGATATTAAAACTGCGCTAAGAACAATAACTAAATTATGGAATGCAAGTAACTTTGCGTTTTTACATTTAACTGATTTTAAAAATAAAAAAATGGAATTAGAATTAATTGACAAAGGAATATTATCTAAATTTAATGATATAATAAAAGAATGTACTGACGCTTTCGATAATTATGAATATTCTAAATCTAAAATGTTGACTGAAATATTTTTCTGGAGTCAACTTTGTGATAATTATTTAGAAATCACAAAAGATAGATTATATAATCCAGATAAAAGGGGAGTTGAGTCTAGAAAGAGTGCTCAATATGTTTTATACCAATTATTGTTAGGAGTTACTAAATTATTTGCTCCAATAATGCCTTACATTAGTGAAGAAATTTATCAAACTCATTTTGTTAAATCAGAAAAAGAAAAAAGTATACATATTTCAAAATGGCCAAAATACGATAAAAAGTTAAAGGATGAGATTGCTGAAAAAACTTGGGATAAGTTTGTTGAAATTTTATCTTTTGTTAGACAGGAAAAAGCTAAAAATAAACTATCTTTAACCGCAGAGGTAAAACTTATAATAACAGAAGAAGATAACTTATTATTATCAGAGTGTTTACAAGATTTGAAAGCGGTTTGTAAAGCTAAAGATATAGATGTTGGTGAAAAGATGAAGGTGGAGTTTTGAAATGATAATTGATATGAAGAAGAAAAGAGAAATGAAGAAGATAATAGATACTCTGAAAGCAATTAAAGGTAGACATACAGAATTAGTTAGTGTTTATGTCCCTGCAGATTATAATCTAATTAAAATTATTGGTCATTTAGCTGAAGAACAAGGTACTGCTGGTAATATTAAAGATAAAAGGACTAGACAAAATGTTATTGATTCTTTAGAAAGAATTATTAGACATTTGAGATTGTTCAAAAAAACTCCAATTAATGGGCTTGCTATTTTTGCAGGTAATATTAGTGATAATGAAAGTCAAATAAATATACAAGTTTATAGTGTTGAACCTCCATCCCCTTTGAATATTAGGATGTATAGGTGTGATCAGATTTTTGTAACAGATGTTTTAGAAGAAATGTTGCAAGATAAAATGACTTATGGTTTAATCGTTATTGATAGGAGAGATGGTACTCTTGGATTATTAAACGGAAAATCTATTACTGAACTTGCTAGTTTTAGTTCTAATGTTCCTGGAAAAACAACTAAAGGTGGACAAAGTCAGACAAGATATGCAAGATTAAGAGATGAAGCAGCACACAATTTCTTTAAAAAAGTTGGTGAAGCAGCAAATGATGTTTTTTCTCAAATTGCCGAATTAAAAGGAATTTTGGTTGGTGGTCCCGGGAATACTAAAGATGATTTTGTTAATGGAGATTATTTACAAACTAGAGTTAAAGAAAAAATAGTTGGTATGAAAGATCTTAGTTATACTGAACACTTTGGATTAGTAGAATTAGTTGATAAAAGTCAAGATATATTTGCTCAAGAAGGTTTAGTTGATGAAAAGAAAATAATGGAGAAATTCTTTAATGCGCTTTCTGCTAAAGGCGGAAATAAAGCGATATACAAAGAAGACGAAGTTAGAAAAGCTTTAGACATGGGTGCGGTTGATACCTTACTACTATCTGAAGATTTGGAAGACGCAAAGATTGAGGAGCTTGAACAAAAAGCTGAGTTAATCGGCGCGGAAGTAAAAATAATATCTTTAGACACAAATGAAGGGCAACAATTGAAATTTTTTGGTGGTGTAGCTGCAATCTTGAGGTTTAATATTTAATATGGAACAGGACAGAAATAAAATAGAGGCAATATTATTCACAACTGGAACTTTCTTAACAGTTGAAGAAATTAGTAAGCTTTGTGGGATTGGTAGTATTGGTTATATTAAAGGAATTTTAAATGAGTTAAAAGATGAATATAATAAAAAAGAATCTGCTTTGGAAATAGTTAATGATAAAGAGAAATGGAGATTAAATATAAGAAAAGATTATATGTATTTAACTGAAAAACTATTGACAGATGCCGAGTTAGATATGCCTACTCAAGAAACTTTAGCTGTTATTGCTTACAAACAACCTGCCATTCAATCTGTTGTAATTAAAACTAGGGGAAATAAGGCTTATGATCATATTAAACTATTAAAGGATGAAGGTTTTATTTTATCTGAAAAATTTGGTAGAACTAAGATATTGAAATTAACTCAGAAGTTCTATGATTACTTTGATGTCATGGAAGAACAATTAAAAGAAAAATTGGTTGAAAAAATGCAAGCTAGTGATGAAACCAAACCTTTATAATAATTCTTAGATTTCCCAAGCTATGGACTGGTTAACTGCTGTATATTTATTTTATATACTGACTTCGTTGTATGTAACTTTTTTCTCTCTAATTATATATTATTCTATAAAACATAAATTTTTTGAAGAAGACTTAGAAGAGTATACTCCTAATTTAACTGTGCTAATTCCTGCTTATAATGAAGAAGAAACTATTGCTAGTACAATTGAAGCGGTTCAAGCAAATGATTATCCTAAAGATAAATTGCAAATCATTGTTATTGATGATGGTAGTAAAGATAAAACTGCTGAAATTGTAAAAAAGTATAAAGATGTTATTTTGTTTTCTAAGAAAAATTCTGGAAAAGCAGATTCAGTTAATCAAGCTATTAAACAAGTTAAAAGTGAATTTTTTTGTATCATAGATGCGGATTCTTATCCTGAACAAGATGCTTTGAGACTGTTAATGAGGAAGTTTAAAGATGAGCAAGTTGGCGCAGTTACTGGAACTATCTTAGTTAAGAATAAAAGAAATATGATTGAGAAATGCCAGGCAATGGAATATGTTTTAATTGCTTGGACTAGAAGATTATTAGATGCAGTAGAAAGTGTTTTTGTAACTCCGGGAGCTTTGAGTGCTTATAGAAAATCTGCTGTTGAAAAAGTTGGTGGATTTGATAAAAATATTATGACAGAAGATATTGAGATTGCTTGGAACTTATTAAAACATAATTATAAGATAAGAATGGATCCACAAGCGCATGCATTTACTAGTGTGCCTACTACAGTAAAAGCGTGGTGGAGGCAAAGAGTAAGATGGGATATTGGTGGTTTCCAAACGTTTGAAAAGCATAAAAAAGCATTATTTAAAACAGATTATAATATGTTTGGTGTGTTTGTAATACCTTTCTTTTTATCACATTTAGTATTATCATTTACAGGATTCTTTGTATTTTTATACGTATTATTAAAACAGTTTTATAACTGGGCAATATTTACTTTCTTCTCCATAGAGACTCAATCTCAAGTTTTTGATCTATCTGAAATATACTTAATCCCAAGCGTTTTTACTTATTTTGCGGTGCTTTTATTGTTATTATTTGGGTATAGTATTTACCTTTCTTTGAAGACTTTGAAGAAAGCCAAAATAAGGATAGATTTAAGTTTCTTTGTATATTCCCTATTTTACTTAGCGACGTTCCCGATATTGCTAATAATTTCAATATATAAGTGGAAAAAGGGGTATTCAAAATGGTAGAAAAAAATCCAAAAAGTGCGTTCTGGAAGTCTTTAGTAGTGACAATGATATTGTTTTTAATAGGGGTTTCTTTGGGTATTTTATTTGAATCTATGAGGGCTAATCATGTTAAAGATAAGTATGAAGAAATTGAATTTCAATTATTGGACTCGCAGTTAAGAGCAAATTTTTACCAAAAAATAGATAGTGATTTTTGTGATTATGCTATACAAGAAAATTTAGAGTTTTCAGATAGGATTTATGAAGAAGGTAAGAAGTTAGAAACTTATGAAAAGTTTAGCAAATTAGGAAATGCATTAGAAAAAGAGAAAAAGAAATATGCATTATTAAAAACTGAGTTTTGGATGAATTCGAAAATTTTAAAAGAACAATGTAATGCTAGTTACACAAATATAATTTATTTTTATAGAGACCAACCTTTGAATGATAATGAAAAACAAGAGCAAAATGTTCAGTCTAAAGTTTTGACTGATTTGAAAGAAAAATATGGTGCGGATATAATGTTAATACCTATACCAATTGATTTCAATATTAGTGTTATAAGTGTTTATACTAGATCTTTTGATGTTGAAACTGTGCCTGCCATATTAATAAATGAAAACATAAAACTAGAAGGACTGCATAGTTTGGAAGAGATAGAAAAGTTAATATAATTTTTTAACCTTATCTTTTTATGGGCGTTTGCGAAATTTGTGGCAAAGTTAGTGAAGTTTTTGATGCTATTGTAGAAGGTGCAATGGTAAAGGTTTGCGGTAGATGTTCTAAACATGGAAATGTTGTTTCAGTTCAAAAAAAGGCAATTAGTACTAAAATTGAAAAAGATCCTTTTGAATATGTTGATGTAATTGTTGATAATTATGCGGAATTAATTAAAGAAGGAAGAGAAAAAAAAGAATTAAATCATGAGGAATTAGCTAAGGCTATTGCCGAAAAAGAATCAACTATAGCTCAAGTTGAGGCAGGCAACATGAAGCCTAATTTTAAACTGGCTAAGAAATTGGCTGTTTTTTTAAATATTGAATTAATTGAACATGTTGAGTCTTCTAAGGAAAGCTACAAATCCATAGATTTTAAGAGTTCTAGCCTAACTATTGGCGACTTGCTTAAAAAGGGATAAAACGAAAGGTTTAAAAGAGGTTGTTTAATCTATTCTGGACATGGAAATAAATGTAATAGCTGTGGATAAGAATTCTATGAAAATTGAGCTTATTGGTGAAGATAATACTTTTGCTAATGCTTTAAGAAAAGAATTGTGGGAAAATAAAGCTGTGCAAATAGCTGGTTATAATATTGAACATCCTTTAGTTGCTAATCCTATATTAGTAATTAACACAGATGGTAAAGAAGATCCAAAAAAAGTGTTGTTAAAAACGGCTGAATCATTAAAAGAAAAGAATAATGAACTAATAGCCAAATTCAAAAAACTTTAATTATTATGAGTACTACTTTAAGAAAAATATGGGATTTTTTATGGCACAGTAATTCTTTAGCTAGCTGGGTTGTGTCATTTATTGTTGCTTTTATACTTGTTAAATTTGTTATTTATGCTGGAATAGGGCTGATATTAGGGACTAGTTATCCTATTGTTGCAGTTGTTTCTGGGAGTATGGAACATAATGGTGTTGGTTTTGATCAATGGTGGGATGAAAACAAAGAATGGTATGAAGATAATAATATAGACCAAGAAGAATTTAGAGAGTACATTTTTAAGAATGGTTTTAACAAAGGGGATATAATGATATTAGTTGGTGAAGAAGCGAAAGATATAAATAAAGGTGATGTAATTGTGTTTCAAGCAAACACGAATAACCCAATTATTCATAGGGTAGTTAAAGTTTCGGAAGATAAAGTTTATTATTTCCAAACAAAAGGAGATAATAATCCTGAAAGTTACGAACAACTTGGCGAAACTAAAATCAGTGAAGATAGAGTCATAGGAAAAGCAGTTGTTAAAATTCCTTTGCTTGGTTGGGTAAAAATAATTTTTGCGGAGATAATACAATGGTAGCCAATCTATTTTGTCCGAAATGTGGAACGATAATGTTGCCAGAAGGAAAGAAGTTGAAATGTTCTGGATGTAGTTATTCGCCCCGTAATAAACCGGAAAATGTGATTCTAAAAGAAAAAATTGAAGTTTCAAAAGAACAACAAATTGAAATTCAAGAGAAAAGAATAGAGACTTTACCAAAGATAAAAGAAGATTGCCCAAAATGTGGTGGCAAGTTTGCTTATTATTGGACATTGCAGACAAGAGCTAGTGATGAATCTGAAACTAGGTTCTTTGAATGTGTCAAATGTAAGAATAGGTGGAGATCCTATTAATTATATCTTTTAGAATAGCAAAGATTAAAAAGCGCATTGAACTTGCATATTTAAAATGAGGTTTGTATTAGCTGAGCCGAAATTGCTCAAGGACAGCATAGGAGTTATTTCTGATTTAGTTAGTGATGTAAAGATGAAATTTGATTCCGATAAAATGGAAATCATTGCTATGGATCCGGCTAATGTTGCAATGGTCATTTATAGATTATTAAGTAGCTCTTTTGTTGAATATAATGTTAAAAGTTTAGAAACTATTGTTGTTAGTTTAGATAACTTGAAACAAATATTGAATAGATCTAAATCTTCTGATAATATAATATTTGAATTAGATGAGAAAAAAAATAAATTAAAGATTGAATTCAAAGGAGAAACTAATAAACATTTTAATTTATCTTTGTTAGATTCTCATGAAAAAGATCAAAAAGTTCCAGAATTAAAATTTACTGGTGTAATAGAATTGAATACTTTATTGTTTAACGAAGCAATAGATGATATGGATATAATATCTGACTCTATAGTTTTTAGTCTAAATGAAGATGGATTGTTAATTGAATCTTCTGGAAATACTAGTGACGCAAGAGCGCATTTAGTTTCTTTGGATGGTGCTAAGATTATATGTGAAAGTGGTAGTATGATTAAATCAAAATACTCAATTGAATATCTAAAAAAGATTGCAAAGGGTGGAAAATTAGCAAATAAAGTTTTAGTAAAGTTTGGTGATGATTATCCTTTACAAGTTGAATATAAAATAAAAGATAAATTACATTTAACAACAATTCTTGCGCCAAGAGTAAGTAACGATTAGCGAAACATTTATAAGTTTGGTTTTGTTTTTTTAAAAATATGAAAAAGAGAGGGCAGGCTACAGTTTTTATAATTCTGGGTATAGTGGTTTTAACTCTATTTGGATTGCTGTTAGCTTTGAGAGGAGATTTACTTTCTGGAATTTTTAATACTGGGCAGAGTGATCAAAGCAGGGCTGCAAATATTGAACCTGTTAAAGAAGTTATTGCTAATTGTGTTGAAATAACTTTACTTGATGGTGTTGAATGGGTTTCTAATCGTGGTGGTTATTTTGAACCTGTTGATTCTGAACAATATAGTTATGATAGTGGAGATATCTTAGTTGCTTATGCTTGGGGTTCTGAGATTGGAACTAGATTGCCTACTTTGGATGGATTAGGCATACAAATTAACCTTTACATGGCTGAACATCGTGCTGAAATTGAAGATTGTATTGATAAAAATTTAGAACAATATCAAAGAATTTGGTCAATTAGAAATGAAAAAGATTTTTCTTTAGGTATCCCACAAATAACTGATAATACTATAACTCAAAGAATACTTTTTAATAATCCTTTGTCTGTAAGTAAAGGAGATTATGTTGGAACTTCTAATGAAATATTAGCTGAATTAGATCTTGCATTAGGACAAGCACATAAAATGGCTGTTGAAATAAGTTCTTGTTTCAATGGTGATTCTTTACCTGCTGATTTTAATACATATTGTAATAATGGTGGTGTTCCATTTAGAGCCGAACTTTACAATATGAAATATCCGAACAATGTAGTGAGAATGTTACACCAAGCGTGTGCACAATGTAGTGATTGTTATCATTTATACATACCTGCTGAAGGAGGAGATATAATATTTAATACTGACTTAGCAACATGTTAAACAAAAATAAATTTGCATTGTTATTTGGACTTGTGTTAGTCCTAGTTATGTTTTCTAATGTTAGTGCTTTACCTACATGTTGTATAACTGGACCAAACAATCAATTTTGTATAGATAATTTAATAACAGGTTGTTCTGAAAGTGTTTCTGGTTCTTGTAGTGATGCACAAATAGACAGATGTAATAAAGGAACTTGTGTTCCAAATAATGGAGTTTGTTTATCTGATTATAGTAAAGAACAATGTAATTTTGAAGGCGGAGAATGGTTTGATCAACCAAAAGAAGAGGTTGCTAAATGTCAGATGGGTTGCTGTAAAGAAACTAGTGTTTGTGGTGTAGTTCAAAAAAATCAATGTAGTGGTGAATTTGATACTGGAGTAACGAATTCTGCAACTTGTGATTCTCAGTGTGCAGTTAATGAATTAGGTTGTTGTGTTTCGGCTACTGATTGTGTATTTGGAGAAAGGGGAGATTGTACTGAAACATTTGAAGCTACGAAACAATGTAATCAAATTCAATCCTGTAATGGAAAATATGAAAGTCATAAATATACTGCTTGTGGAGATAATGAATTAATTGGTAATTCTGAACTAGATGTTTATTGGTATGATTCTAATGGAAATATGGAAGAGAAAGTTGGAACTCGTGATTCTAGTGGAAGAGTAAGACAAGTTAATGGTGAAGATATGAATGGTACATGTAATTATCCTGATGAGAAATGTTATGATCCTGATGAAAAAGGTGGAAGAGAAAATGCTTATTGTAAATCTACTGCATGTATAGTTGAAGGAGATTGTCCTGAATGTGTTCCTGAAACTTTTTTACATGGAGAATCTATTTGTTTAAAAATTTTTAAGGGTCAATTTACTAATGACCAAAGAAGTAAATATTTGAGAGAATATGTTTTATCTTGTGATAGCGGTGAAGTTGTTGAGGATAGAGAATTAAATAGAGCTGAAGAAATCTGTGTTGATAATACTATCACTGTAGATGGTGTACAAAGAAGAAAAGCAAATGTAATCCCAAACGAATGGAGTAGTTGTTTAGGATGTGGATCTGGCGGTGGAGTTTTTGATTATGGTGGATATGTCCCTGTATTCGGTGCGGTTCCTATGTCTGTTTTTGGTAGTTGGTGTGGTAGTGGTGCTATAACCAATAGTGTTCCTGGTGGATTTGGAGCTCAAACTTGTGATGATATAACTGGTCAAGATGGAGCTGCTATGTGTTATTATGATAATGATTTCTGGGCACCACTTGGATCTTGTAATCCAATTTATACTCCTTCGATTTCTACGGATGAACAATGTGGCAAATGTGGAAGAGGAGGAGATAGTTCAACAAATGTTTGTACAGAACAAGAATGTAATGCTTTAGGCGATTGTCAATTTTATCCTGATGGTGGATTGGATGTTGGTGGCTTAGCTCAGACTGGTGCTTTAGCTTTAGGTGGGGCAACTGCAGCTATGGCAGCTTCTCAATTTGCATGCAATATTCCTTTTGTTCCAACTGAAGCATGTTTCCAACTTGCGTTAGGAACTGTAGGAAATGTATTTGGTAGCTCTTTATTCTGGGGAGTTTATAGTTTGACACTTGGATTAACTGTAGGAAATAGCCAAGGTTATGATGAAAGTTATAATGATTTTTCTTTTAACAAAGGATCGTACTATGATTTAGCACAGTACATTATTGCTGCTAAAGCGGTTTCTACATCCTTGGATGGAGATCTGAATGGCAATTATTGGGTAAGTTCTGGAGCAGGGGTGTTACAGGGAATGAACTTACTTTCTTTGTTTACTAATCTTGAAACTGATTTATTATTCTCTCTTGAGAATAATGTAGTTGGGATAGGTATGCAATCTTCTGAAGAATTCGGAAGACAAGTCATTTATCAAGAGTCTTTTAATGAAGCACTAAATGGTGTGGATATACTTGGTGAGACTGAAGCGACTTATTTACAAGCACATAATACTGCAACTGAAGCTGCAGCTAGTGCATCAACAGATGAAGCAATTCAAGCTGGATCTAAACTTGCTAGAGCGTTAAAGGTAGCAGGTATTGCTTATAGTGTTTATAGTGCAAGTGAGTCATGGAGAACCGGAGATTGTAAACCTGAAACTGCTTATACTGATAGTGATCGTTGTGAACAATGTGGTCCTGGAGAAGGACAGTTCTTCTGCACTAAACAGAGATGTGAAATATTAGGTGAAGATACAAATCATTGTTTATGGATACCAAAAGAAGATGGAACTGATGATGGAATATGCACAACTGATGACCCTGGTAATGTTGCTTTGCCTAATTTAAATAGAATATATTTAGAATTATACGATATAAATGATAGTTTTGTTGTTGATCAAGAAATAAATGATAATGTTTTAGAAATGGAAAGTGCTGTTGATTGGAATAAAGCACATACTGTAAAATTAAATATAACTACTGATATAAGAGCGATATGTAAAGCAGATTTTGCTGTTGAATCAGAATTTAGTGCTATGGAATATACTTTTGATGGTGTATTTACTACAGATCATACATTGTCTTTCAATTTAACTGAAGAAATAAAATCAAGTGGAGAAGCTACTTTATTTGTTAAATGTAATAATACTAATGGTGTTGCTCATAATGCTAATGAAGATATGAATCAAATAATATTAAAATTTGGTACAAGACCAGATGTTATTCCTCCTGTGTTCAAGAGTGTCGATCCATATAATGCATTTAATTTACCTGAAGGAACAGATAACGTTACTGTAACGTTGAAAGTTTATGATAATAACGGAGTTAGAGGATGTAAATATTCTGAAGAAAAAGTAAATTATGGTGAAATGGAATACACATTTACAAAAGGAGCAAGAGCGCAATGCCCAGGTTCAAGTGTGAGAGATTGTGATACTTTCACAGCTAGATTTGATTTAGGAGATGCAGGTCAAGAAATTGATTTAACAAGTATGGATTATGATGAAAATGGTACATTGTATAGTTATGTTTTTGGCTGTGTTGATGAATTAAACAATCTTATAGTACAAAATTATTCATTTACTGTTTATCCTTCATTTGGATTAAACTTAACTGCTCCTGAAAGTGGTGAAGAAATTTACACTACAAGACCAACCATAAAATTAGAAACTGATGTAATTAGTCAATGTTTGTATAAGTTTGATAATGAAATAAATTGGACTAAGATGAATGAAATAGTTGATACTAAAATTTATGATTATAAAATAAAGAGAGATATAACTTCTTCTCCTGAAGGAACACAACATACACTATATGTAAAATGTATGGATATAGGTCATAATATAGCGGAAGAATCAGTTAACTTCTATGCTGTATCTGATGTTCAACCTTCTTATCCTGTAAGAATTTATACATCTGGAACTTACGGTAGCGGTAAACTACATGTTTTACTAAATGAACGAGCTTCATGTAAGTTTGAAACTGACAGCGCAGATTATGAATACGAAGATGAAGGAACACCAATGTCTGCTGTGCCTCCAGAAAATGAAGAGCAGCAAACTACTTGGAATAGTAATGTTTTCTATATTAAATGTAAAGACGAGTTTGGTAATATTGGAGGATTTACAGTTTACCCATAAACCTTAGGAAGGTTTATCATCCCAAATAAAAATGAAAAAAGGTCAGTTGATGGCTCAGCCATTAATTTATATTTTTTATCTTGTTGTTGCAGCTTTGATTATATTTTTTGGCGTAAAAGTTATTGGAAATCTTAATGATAATGGAGATAAAGTACAATATATTACATTTGTAAATGATATTAAACAAAAAATTGATAGTACATATAATGATAATTTAGGTAGTAGTGCTTCTTTAGATGAAATAACTGTGCCTCAATTTGTTACAGAGGTTTGTTTTGTTAGTGAGAAAGATTTAACTAAAGTTACAGATGTTAAACTAAAACAACTAATTAATATTTCGGACTTAAGTGAAAGTAATGTTTTTTTCGCAGGTGTTGAAATAACTGATGGTCCTACTAAATATTTAGAACATTTAACTATTAGTGGAACTGTTTGTGATGTTACAAGAGATAGAAAAATAAATTTAATTTTAGAAAATGTTGGAAACAGTGTTGAAGTGAGATAGAAAAGTTATTTAAACTTTAATTCTGTGCATATTTAACATGACAAAGCAGAATTACAATTACTCTTTGAACAGGGGTGAAGAACAAGAAAGCTGGTTAAAAATAAAAATCAAAAGAAGAGCTTCTTATTATCAACCTATAATATCTAAGATAAATAAAAATGATATAGTTTTAGATTATGGTAGTGGAGACCAAAAATTAAAAGATTTCATAAAAAACAAAAATGCTGATTATTTTTCTTTAGATACAGACAGTTCAGTTAATAGTGATTTTAAAACTTTGGAAGAAATACCTAAATCATTACTCTTTGATAAAATTATTTTTTGTGAAGTTATAGAACATATCAACTATAATGAATTTATAAATATATTAGAAAAATTAAAAAAACATATGAATAAAGGAACTGAGTTGTTGATTACAACTCCAAATATTTATTACTTAAAAATATTTGAAATAACTCATCTACAATTCTATAAACCTAAGAATATAAAAATGTTATTGGATAATTTAGGATTTGAAACAAAAATATACAGATTATGGATCAAGAGTAAAAACCCTTTAGTTGAGTTGATTAGGATTATAAGATTTCCATTTACTTACTTTTTTGAAATAGATTTCAATTGTCAAAAGTTTTTAATATATGCTAAACGAAGAGACGAGACCAAATCTAATAGTTAATTATTTAAACTTTAAGTCTTAAATTTAATTTATGAAAAAAGGGGAGATACAGTTTAATTTAATTTTTGTAATTATTGCGGGTGTTATGATTTTAGTGTTCTTCTTGTTCTTTACAACTAAATATATAGATTTGAAAGAGAAACAAGAAGCTGCAAAAATAGCTGGTGAAATTGATAATTTAGTTCTAGGATTAAAATCAAGTACACAGTATAAAGAATTGAATGTGCCTAGTTTTAATTTGAATGTTGGTTGTGATAATATAACTATTAATGATAAATATACTAGAGAGCTAGATTATGTATTTTTTGCAACTAATGGAAATAGTAAAAAATTAACTTTTTGGGTAAAAGAAGTTGAGAAAGGATTTAGAATTGATAATGTTGTTTTTGTTATAGACAATAGTAAAAGATATTATTCTGATAATGTAAACTTTTTCCCAGAGTTTGTGACTAATGGTACTAGTGATAATTATGATGTTGGTGTATTTTTTGATTATTGTCCAAATAATAATAAAAAAATAGTTTGTGTAGCGGATAATAAAATTAATGGTGAATATTATGTTTTTGATGAAGCATTGATATATGGTGCTGCTTTTGGTGAAATTGATAATTTTAAATGTAGTTATTCTAAACTTGTTGATAAATGGATTAGTCTTTATGATATTTATATTAGTAAGAATAATGCTTTAACTGATGGCCAAGAAGTAAGAAGCCAGTTGAATACATTACTTTTGGAAAGTAAAGATAAAGTTAGTTCTGGAGATTATAATGTTAATGTTGATGAGTTAAATAGTTTGAATACAAGATTGAGTAATTTTGAGTTAGAGGTGTTGTATTAATGAATAAGAAAGCGCAAATAGGAATACAAGAAACAATACTTGTAATATTTATTTTTATTATAGTACTAATGATAGGGATGATTTTCTTTTTCCAGTTCAATATGAAATCTATAGAGAATGATATTGATAAGTATAATGAGTTTAGATTTAAACAATTAATAGATGTTATTCCTAATATGGCTGAGCTAAGATATTCTAAACTTGGAATTGAAGATGTTTATTGCATTGATTTGTTAAAAGCAAGAGCGTTTAGCGAATTGAATAGTTATGATTTTGGTAGAAAAGAAATTAAATTGGATGAAATTGTTTTGTATTCTAATCCTGGAAGAGGAGAAATTAGAAAAGTAAGTAGTCCTGTGTGTGTTTATGATCCTCGAAACAGTAAGTTTTATCTAACTGATTTGGAAATTGGGTGGTGGGCATGAAGAAAGCCCAAGTTGAGACGATGGGATTAGTTATTATCGTTGTGTTATTGATAATGATAGCGTTGTTTTTTTTAATTTTTAGCGGAAGAAATAAAATAGATTCTACTCAAGAACTATTTTTGACGATGAAAGCAAATAATTTAGCAAATTCATTACGTTATGTTAATGTTGGTTCGAGTAATTTTGAACAGAAAGTTATTGACTGTTGTGCAGGTTTAGATGGGTTAGCTTGCACAAATGTTGAAGAAACTGCTGAGTCTGGAATGGCCTTAATTGATGAAAATACGGGTTTTTCGGTTAAATGCTTTAATGAGGAATCATATACCTATGGAGATTGTACTATTGGCGTGAATTCGGTGTCGATTACAGTGTCGTCGAGTGACGTTTATTACGTTACTATTTGTAGGAAATAAGGAGTTGAGGCTTGTAGTGCCTGAATTTTGATGTTTTAGGGGTATATTATCTACTGTAGTCTATAAATGTTTATAAATGAAAATTTTACCAGTAAATCTATTGGATTAGTTTGGTATAAGCAGATTAGTCTCGATAAAAGTCCCTACGGGGAATATCTGAACGGAGGTGTAGATTTCAGATGAAAAATTTTGTAAGAAAGATCGCAGCTGTAAGTGCTGGTGTAGTAATGTTAGGAACAACACTTGGTGCTGCTGTTGCTGCAGATTTAGAGGACTTACCAGGACCTATGATAGATAGTGGTTCATATGTTAATACCGCAATGGTTATTGGAAGTACTGAAGATAGTGCAGCTAGGACGACATTGAAGACTTATTTTGACGGACTTGTAACAGAAACTGATATTTCTGGTGGTGAAGGTGTTAGTGAGGATGAAGTAGGCCTTGATAATGATATTGTAACAGGGTCAATCACTGTAGGATTATCAGATAATAAGATACCTGGTTTAATGGATGATACAATAACTTGGGATAATGGAAGTGGATCCGATTCTTATAATGTCCATGAGGAAATTAATATAACTGATGGCGAGATGAGATTAAAGACTACTTATACAGATAACAAGTTGAATGAGGAATTAGGTTCTAATGCAGTTATTATCAACGGTCCAGGTGACTTAGCATACTATTATGTATTCGAAGAAACATTTGGTGATTGTGCTGCTGTTGCTGATTCTGATTCAGACACATTGAGCTTGACTATATTAGGAAAAGATTATGAAGTCTCTTCTTGTGATGATGACTCTATAACTGTTACATTGGCTGCTAAAAGATCAATGAGCATTGGTGAAGCTTACACAGATCCAGAAACTGGAAAAGTTGTAACTTTAAACGATGTATTTGAGGACTCTATTGAAATTGATGTAGCTGGTGAAGTTGAAGTTGTGGATGATAATGCTACAGAAAAGATTAATGGTGTAAGAATCAAAGTTGAATCTGTTGGTTACCATAGTACAACACCTGAAACAAGTAAAGCTGTTTTAAGAATTGGTGAAGATATCACTAAGACTTATGACGATGGTGATGAATTTGTTGGTGAAGACGAAGATGATCCACAATGGACATGGGCTATATCTCATCCATTAGAAGCTAGTGGTTATGTTGGTGTAGAATATGCATGGTCTAGTAGTGGAGCAACATCAGATCATCCTCCAATTGGTGAGGGAGAATCTTATGTATTCCCAAATAGCTTTGCAGCTGTTAAATTCGATAAGTTAAGTGATGTAACATATGAAGATATAACATTTGACTTTGTGGATTTAGACTTATACCCTGCAACTGATACAAGTACGCCTAGTACTAGCAGTGCTAAAGTCTTAAGAATAGTTGCTGAGAATGATGAATCGTTAGTTACTATAAACGGAAGTAGAGAATCTGATACGGCTTATTTGTACTACGATTACAGCCCAACAACACCATGGACAACACAATTAGGTGTTTATTACAAAGACTTAGATGAAGACTACACACCTGCTAATAAAGCTAGACTTGCTGGTAACTTTAGTTTCAACTCGAGTGGTACCGGTGGCGGATCTGTACATAAGATTATGACTTTCGATATTGGTGACACTGATATACAAGTTGACTATGAATCTGGTTTTGCAAGCTATGGTTTCTTGTTGTTGAATGATACCAAGAATGTTACAAGAATTGCTTTAGGTGGTTCTACTACTCCAAGTGGTACTGCTGGTGCTTTCGAGTACTTTGGTACTACAACAGATGCGGATGATACTACTGATTTATCAGTAAGTAACAGCGCAGGAACAGGAAATAGTTCCATCGCAGGTAACGACTACGATACTTTGTTACCTTGGGGTGTAATTGTAAACCAACCTGAAGATGGATTGGATTCAGATTATGTAACAATATCCATACCTGATGACCAAGTTTACGCTGAAGTTAGTGTTTTAGCTGAAGTAAGTGGTGGAATGGCAGAAGCTGATTTAATCACAGCTAGCGAAGATACTGCTGACTATGACAACTTAGTACTGGTAGGTGGACCATGTGTAAACAGCGTAACTGCTGAATTTATGGGATTAACATTCCCAGCATGTGAAGCTGCATCCGGTATTGCACAAGACAAAGCAATTATCCAAATGGTAGAATTAGATGGACAAACTGCTTTAATTGTTGCAGGTTGGGAAAAGGCTGATACACAAAGAGCAGCAACAGAAGTAGCTGCAGGCGACTTAACTGGCGAAGATATGATTGTTTAAAAACAATCTTTTTTTTCTTTTTTTTCTTAATTTTTTTAAACTTATAGAAAACTTTTTAATATAGTAGTTGTTTTTAAAGTTATGAAAAATAGAGATAGAACTAATAAAATTTGGTTTGGAATTATAATAATTTTTTTAATGGTTAGTAGTACGATTGGATTTATTTATGGTGGTGATTCAGAAGTAAAGAAAGTCAATGGTCAAAAATTCTATAAAGATGGTGGGATGTGGAAAACTTATATTGATAGTGTTGAATCTTATTGGGATTTTACATATTTACCTAATGAATTAGGTTATGATACTAGCATATTTGATATAAATAGTAATAAAATTTATTTATACAGCGAAGATAATAAAACTACAGACAAATTTAAGTTTATTTTATTGTATAAAAACATAAAAGGAGAAGTAGCGCTAGAAGAAAATTGTAATCTTGATAGTACAATGTTTGTTATAAACAGTGAGTTAACTAACGAAGCAACAGTAACTAAGAAAGATAATTGTATTTATTTAAATGGAAACCTTAATAAATTCGTTGATGGTCTCACATACAAGGTATTCGGGGTGTTATAATTGAAAAAAAGAATAATAATTTTGATGGTTGTATTGTTTTTGATAGCCTTCTCGCTACCTTTTATTAATAATCAATTAACAGGTAAATCTGTTTTAGAAGTAGGAATGTATAATTACACAAATTCAGATAATAAAACATTCAGTTTTGAGAAAGGATTTGTTGGTGAGAATGAACGACATATATTATACTATGATAAATCGATTTGGATTAGTAAATCTTTGAAAAGTAAAGAAATTATAAAAATACCTTTTAGGTATAGTCCATTTGATTTAGAAAATATACATATGGATAATGTAAAAGATGATATTCTAAACGCGGAAGTAATTTATGTTACAAGAGACTACAAACTAGACGAGTTAACTGAACAAAAAGATGGAGTGGCTATGCTAACTTTGACTAGAGTTTTAGATGACTCAACTTCTCCGGATATTTATAAAATACCTACTAGTATGGCTATTACTGGGCCAGTTGAAGGTGTAGATTCACCTGTTATAGGATGTGCTCAATCTAGCGTTGAAAGAAGAGTAATTGAATTAAGACAAGGTGACGAGAATAGAATTTACAAAGAAGGTGAGTGTATAGTCATGGAATTTGTTACAGCTGATGATTCTATAAAAGTCGCTACAAAATTAACTTATCATATTTTAGGTATAATGTAGTTAAGTTTAAATATAGTTATAATTCTTGGTTTTATATGCGCCGCGATCGCCTAATCTGGTATGGCACTGTTTCAGATGAAGTAATTGTCTCTGGAGTGTAAGCCTTGAAAGCCAGGCCCGAAAGGGCATCTGGGTTCAAATCCCAGCCGCGGCGTATTTATAATCCAAATGATTCTTCGAAGCTTTTCATTTCAATTATTTTTTGTGCTAGGCTACAACCCTTTTCAGTTATTACAAAATATGTAGAATTTTTTTCTTCAACTTTTGTTATCATACCTTTTTCTATTAATTCTTCTAAATATGAATTCATCTGATTATACGAAAGATTAGCTTTATACATCAAATGAGTAGGCTTTATTTTACCGCCTTTTTTTTGAATTGAAATAATCATGTCATGAATTATATCAATTCTAGTTCTTTTTCTTTCCATAATTAACAACTCTTCTTAATATTAAGAATAATAATAAATAACCTAATAATTGTACTATCTCGGCTAGTATGAAAAATACATTGTCGAGAGAAACAAACATAAATAATATTTGACTTATAGCGATGCTACTGAATGCAAAACCTAAAACTTTTGTATGTGGATTACCATTTTCTGCGTATCTATCGAAATATAATATTGATATTATAGTTAATAGCAAAAATGAAGTAATATGAAAAACATAATAGTTTAAATTACTAAAGTAAGTTGAAATTATTACAAAATAGGTTATTAAAAACATCATAGATTTTGCTTGTTTTTCTTGGTAAATACTATATAAGAAGTATAACCCCATTAGGTTTAGGAATACAAATAAAGTAAATGTTAAATCTGTAAACATATTATAAGATCTTATTGTTTCTAATGTACTTGTAATTATTGTAGGCTTGCTCGTTCTTACAAACTCATGATAATATAAAGCTAGATTAGTTATTAATTTAAAAAAGAATGATGCACAAATCAATAAAAACGCGAATGAAATGTATTTATACTTCTTATTTCTGCCGCTTAAATTATAATATTTTAAACTCATCAAACTAATTGAAAATAGTACTAAGAAACTGAAAAAGTCTATAAATATAGATGGAAAATTAAACCACCCCGGACTATACTTTAAAGGTATCATTAAGTTTGGAGATATCAATAAACCTTAAAAAGCTTGTGAAAATCGATTATTTAACAATAATAGCACTATCTATTGCGCCTTTTGCTAATTCTAATTTTTCTCTGTTTTCAGAGTATATAGTGAATAGTTTTTCTCCTCTTTTTACTTGTTCACTTACTTTTTTGTAGATATACAGACCTGCGCCTTTGTTAGATGGTGCACCAGCTAACCTAGCTATTTTAGCTATTCTTAGGTTATCTATATGTTCTATACTACCAGTTTTTTTACTTTTGTAGTCATATTTAAGTTTACCAATAACTATTTGTTCGGGTAAAATATTTGGATTGCCTTGTTGAGCTTTTATTATTTCTTTCATTTTTTTATATGCTTGGCCAGACTCTAATATTTCTCTTGCTGATGCTTTTGTGTTTGTTAATCTGAATAATCTATCTGCCATCATAATCGCTTTTTCTTCTAAATCTTTTGGAGCTCCAGGTTCTCTTCTTAAAATGTATAAAACATCTCTTGCTTCTAAAGCTGGGCCTATACCGTTGCCTATTGGTTGCGAGCCATTTGTAAATATCACTCTTGTTTTTATTCCTAAAGCTCTTGCTATTTTTTCGAATTTTTTCTTAAGTTTTTTTCCATCTTTTTTGTTTGTTATTTTTGCGCCATGACCCACAGGAATATCTATTAATAAATGGGTTGAACCAACTGCAGCTTTCTTTGCAAGAATTGAAGCTATCATCAAACCAGAAGGATCTAATCTTAATGGATGTCTTACTTTTATTAATTTACTATCTGCGCTTGCAAGTTCCATTGCGCCTGCCCAGACCATACAACCATTTGTTTTTTTGAGTATATTTTTTATTTCATCTACTGTGAAATCTACTTTAGCTAATACTTCCATCGTATCAGATGTTCCCGAAGGACTAGTTATAGATCTAGAACTAGTTTTTATCATTGTTAAACCAGCAGATGCAATTATAGGAGTAACAATCATAGTTGTTCTATTATTTGGGATTCCGCCAACACAATGTTTATCTGCAACTATTTTATTTTTTAACTTTATAGTTTTGCCTTCATTTGCAATTGCTTTTGTTAAGTATACTGTTTCTTTGTAAGTTAATCCTTTTTTGTAGCAACCTGCAACAAAATATGCTATTTCTATATCAGATAAACCATTAGATACTAAATCTTTAACTATGAACTCTATCTCTTTTTTTGATAATTCTTTTCCATCTAATTTTTTTCTTATTGCTTCTACAGAAAATGGATTTTCAGAAGGATAAATACTAACTATTTTATGTTTTTTCGAATCTATGATTTTAGCTGTTTCTTCGAATAAACCTAAATAACCTGGTCTTACTTTAGTATTATCTTTTGTTATATCTAAAATTACATTTACAGTATTTACAGAATTATATTTTATTTTAATTCTATCTAATGCATTTAAATCTAGTTTAGTAGCATCCTTTTCATTTATAACTGCAACTAGCGGACCACCAGTTGAAAATTTTACCTCTTTTGTTTTAAGCTGCATTTTCTTCTTGATACAATCTATAAACTGCAAATAATATCGATAAGACTAAAGGACCAACAACTATTCCTGCTATTCCGAATAAACTTAAACCCCCTAATGTACCAATCAAAACTACAATAGGATTAATATTGGAGTTTTTTTTCATTATTTGGAATTTTACTATATTATCTAAGTATGATGTGATTATTACTAGGAAATATATCAACAAGAAAATTCCTTCTGTTGTTTTTCCTATTAAACCTAAATATATCGCTGCTGGAACGTATATTAATGGTGGGGATAATATAGGTAAATATACTGATAATGCTATTAAGAAAGACCATAAAACTGGGTTTGGAATTCCGAATAAATAAAATCCTATAAATGCTATAACTCCTTCTAATACAGCTATTATGAATAGTACACTAATTATTGTTTTAATAACTCGTTTAATTTCTAAAAATAATTTATCTTCTACATCTTGTTTTAATGGAACTACTTTTTTTAAATTTCTAGATATTTCTTTTCCATCTTTTAAGAAGAAAAACAACGAAAAGAAGAATATGAATAGTTGTAAAACTCCTTGCATTATTTGTTCTACTAAATCGGCACTATTTAGAACAAACTTCTCGGCTAGTACTTTGATTACTTCCCTTATATGCCTCTCAAAATTAATATTTAAACCAGTTATTTTTTGTAAATTATCTGAGAATTGTGTTAACTCTAATGAACTTGCTGAATTGTAAAGAGTTACTGTTTCTTGAAATAATTGATTAGCAAAATAGATTAAAGGAATAACGATAAGAATTAATATCAAAAATATTAATATTAAACTAGTAATAATTGGTTGTTTTATCTTTTTATTTAATTTTTCATACAGTGGAAATGCTGCAACTGCTACGACTCCTGCTGCTAACAAAGGGGCTAGAAATGGTGCAGCTATTTTGTATGATACGTAAACTAGAATTAATACTGATACTATAACGATAAGCATAGAATATTTCTTTAGATTTTCGGCCATAATTTAAATACTGGTTGATATGTTTATAAATATTATTATTTGTTTAAACTGGTTTAGAAGTTCCCCATTTAGAAAGTGCTAGTTTTAGTTCTGGGTTAGTTTGTGAATATTTTTCTAAAGAGATACTTTTTAGCTTTGCATCTATTGCTTGTCTTAGTGCAATTGCACCATATTTTGAACCTTGTGGATGGCCGTGAATTCCTCCTCCAAGTTGAATAACAATGTCTTTTCCTAAAGTATCAATTATATAAGGCACCAAACCCGGATGTAAACCTCCCGAGGATACTGGGATAAGATCTTTTGTATTATACCAATTTTGTTCAAGAACATTTGATTTTGGCAAAGCTTTTATTTTTTGATCAACTATTTCTTTTCGGATATTTATTACTTCATCTTTTGTTCCGACTAACTTACCTATAACTGTGCCAATATGAATATTGTCTACGCCTATTAACCTTGATAGCTTTGCTAATGTTAACATCGACATACCGTGCCTTGGATTTCTGTCGAATGCTGCATGAAAAGCACGATGAGCATGAATTGCTTGTTTTAAATCTTGAGTTTCTTCTCTTAATGTTTGTAATCCAGACCAACCTACAGTTAGGATATCACACATAACATATTTGAAATCATATTCTTTGCATATCTTTGCACGTTTTAACATCTCTTTTGTTTCTGCGCTAACATTAATGAAATAATCTTTTTTTTCTCCAGTAATTTTTTCTGCTTGGTCTCTTGCCTTTGCAGCTGCTTTTACCCTATCCCCAAACTTATTGAAATTTTGGGAAGTTAAATTTTCATCATCTTTAGCAAAATCAACGCCACCAACCCAAGAATCAAATATTACTTTTGTGTGTTCTTTTGTTGTTAAGCCGACTTTTGGTTTGGGTACTGTGGCAATCATGGGCCTTTCTTTTACTCTCATATATTTTCTTATGCCTTCAATACCATATTGTGGCCCTCTAAACGATTTTATATATTCTTTTGAGAATTGAATATCTTCTAATCTTAAATTGTTTAATGCTTTCATGCCAAAAATATTACCTGCTACAGAACTCATTAATTGTGGAACACTTCCAAGTTCAAATAATTCTATAGGATATGCGACTTTAACATAATTGCCATCAAATTCAAATGCTCTAGCTCTTATTTTTCTTATGTGTGATTTTAATGTACTTAATGTAGTCCAAGTACCATTTGAAGATTCAGCTGCTACTCTTCCAATAGCTTCTTTTTTAGAAATTCCTTTTGCTGGTTCTAATCTAAATAAAACTATAATGTCTGAACTATTTGGTTTGTATTTCAAATCCACAAAATCTAAATATTGACTCATAATAACCTCTTTATTTGACTGATTTCTTTAATTATGAAATCTGCCTTTTTTAAATCTTTCTTAGAAATCTTTGGTCCGGTTAAAACTATTATTGATTTTGTTTTTGCAGCTTTTGCTGTTTTTATGTCTTGAAGAGTGTCCCCCACTAAAAAGTTTACCTTTGATTTTAATTTATGTTCAATTTTATGCACTCCAGTTGGGAACGGTTTTGGTTTGCTTACATCATTGTAACCCAAAATTATCTTAAAATATTTTTTATCTATTTTTGTTTGTTTTAAAATTTTATTTATCTTTTTATGTTGATTATTACTTAGCAAAGTTAATGTATGTTTTTTTGAAAGTTCTTTTAATAGTTTATTTGTATTTTTGAATGGTTTTATTTGATAAAATGTTTTTGAACGGATTTCTTCAAAATCTTTAATTATTTTTTTAATTTGACTATCTGTTAGTTTAGAATTAGTTTTTTTTACTATTTCTCTTGCCATTAAACCCCAATGTTTTTTTAATTCTTTGTTTGATATTTTTACTTTATTTTTTTTAAAAGATTCTTGAAAAGAATTTAATATCCATGACTCTGTGTTAACTAAAGTTCCATCTAGATCAAAACATATTATCATTTTATCCAAGGATATTCTTTTTTAACTGTCTTAATAAATCTCTTTGGAGATAAAATTCCTAATTCTGAACAAATCGCCTTTATATTTTCCTTAGGTATTTTTTCGAATGCGGGATTTTTAATTTCTATACGTCTATTACTAATATTCCAGACTTCTTTTGGATCTCTTTGTTCTACTTCTAATTGTTTTGGATAATATTTCCAAGAATTTGAGATTATGTATAATTTCTTTTTATGTTTTTTTGCTAATTCTGATATCCCATAGCTTCCTATCTTGTTGTATACATCTCCATTATGGTTGATTAAATCTGAACCTAAAAATATTATGTCTGATTTTTTTATTGCTTGATCGGCTGCAGAATCTACAAAGTGAGTAACTTTTATTTTATACTTTGCAAGTTCTTTTGCTGTTCTTCTACCTTGATATAACGGTCGAGTCTCTGTATTATGTACTTGAAAATTTGTGTGCTTCTTTGCTAGTTTTAGTGATTTTGTTACAGAATTTGAATGGCAATGGGTGAATACAATGTAATCTCTTTTTATTAATTTGGAAGAATTTATTTCTGTTTTTTGATTTATGTTAACAAAATAATTGTGTGCGATTTGTGGTGAAGTTTTTTGTGCAAATTTTATTATATTTCTTAAGCATGGTTCTGTTGGTCTTGCATTGATTAATTGTTTTACTGAATCTGAATCATTTTTTATAGAATATGCTTTTAATCCCGCAAAAGCTATATCTCGTGCGCCTTGAATTTTTAAATTCTTTATATCCCTTACAATCTTATCAAAATCACCCATTTAGTTAAAATTTTGATTTTGTATTATTTAAAGTTTACCAATTTTTTGTAATATTTAATCAAAAATATCCTTCGTGATTTAGGCAAACAAAATTATTATCGCCCCGATTGTCATGAATGCAGATGCAAGCAGTCTTTGTTTTATACTCTTTTCTTTAAATAATACAAGACCATATAATACTACAAATATGGCACTAGTTCGTTTTATTGCAGTTACATAGGGGACTATTTGATAAGTTAATGCTAAATTCATAGTTATTGCAACTAAAGATAATACTAAAGATACAAGAATTAGTATAGGTAATTTGATATTGGTGAGACTTAAATTTGAATTTTTGTTATGCTTGGATAATAAGTATGTTACAAAAAATAAAATACTCAAGATTGCATATTCAATGGATACTCCAAAATATGTATCAGAATTTTGAATAAGAAGCTTATCATAATTTAAAGATATACTAAATAAAAAAGCTACAATTATCATGAAAAATATACTTCTATTTTTAAATAATTGTTTAAACGGAGCAAGTAAATTTTTATTCTTATCAAAAACAATAAAATAAGACCCTGAGACGATAAACAATATCCCTAAAAAACCCAAAAAAGAAGTAGATTCATTTAAAATGAAATATGATGTGAGAATTAAAAATAATGGGGTCAAAGATTTAAATGGAATTACGAGTGAGATATCTCCTTTGTCCAATGACTTATAAATTAAGACCGTCGCAAAATAATTTATACAAGTTGTCAGTATTAAAACATAATAAAAACTAGGCCCAATTGCGGGAAATCCATTGTAAACAGAAATGGTAAACAAGATTATTGATGAACAGAAAAATATTATTGTTCCCATTAAATATTTATTAAAACGAGATAAATTTATTTTGATTAAAGTATAGTAAGTAGCATCGAAAAATGCAGATAATAAAGCAAATACAAACCAAATCATACATTTATGACTCATCTTTTATTTATATACCCTCCGTTCATAAGTTTTATAAACTGTCCTTTGTTCCGCGTTCTATGAAAGTATTAGCTATTTCTGAACATACTGGGCCCGGTAAGGCAATAAGAGAAGTTGTAAAAGAATTGAGAAATCATCCTGAGTTTAATACGGTTGTTTTTCCTACAGTTCTTACTGAAAATTTATATACTGATTTTCCTGAAAGAAGAGAACTTCCCGCATACAGTGTAAGTGAACTTCGAGGGGAGAATATGGATGTTCCTAGTTTGGAAGGATTTATAGACGATTTATTAACAACTGAAAAACCAGATATTATTTTAACTGGAAGTGCGAATCCTTCTCAAATAATTGATAGAACTTTAGTAGCTAAAGCTAATTTATATGGAATGCATTCTGTAGTCGTTACTGATTTTTGGTGTTGGCCAGATATATACAAAAAAAGATTTCCTTCTGAAGAGACAATTCCTGATGTTGTTTGTTGTATTGATGAGATTGATAAAAATAATCTTTTGGCAGCAGGGATCCCTGAAGGTAAGATAGTAATTACTGGGCAACCAGCATTTGATGGCTTAAAAGAACAAAGAGCAAAATATACTATTGATAAAATTAGACTGATGGAAGAACTAGGTTTTGCAAATGTTAATCCTGAAATTAATCAACTATTATTAACTTATTGCCCTGACCCTTTGTATAGTGATGTATTTAGTTTAGATACAAGATATCCTTTTAGTTATAATTCGTTAGATTCTATGGTGCGTGCATTTTCATCGTCAAGTGTGAGCGCCCCAACAAAGCTTAATGTAAATATATTACCTCATCCAAAAGATATTCTTACTAAAAAGAAAGACGGATTAATTCACTGGGGAATGTTAATTGGTGAAGTCTTAGGCAAGCAAGGAGATTACTCTGCTTATGGTTCTGATATTGAATTAAGAATAGGTAGAAAAGATATGCAATCTGATGTGTTTAATCCCTCTTTATTGTCATCTGATTTAGTTGTTATAAATACTAGCACAACTGGAGCTGAGTGTTTGTACATGGGCGCGCTTCCTGTAGCTATAATACAACCTGGTTTGTCTTATGATCAAAGTGGTCTTAAACATTTTATTGACGCAGGTATAATCCCGGCAGCAAATACAAAAGATGCATCGTCTTCTTTAATACACAATCTTTTATTTAATCCGGAGTTTAGATCAGATTATGTTTCAAGACAAAAAGTTTACGGAGATAAACCTTCATCTGCTCCGGCTGTTGTAGAACAAATGAAAAAACTATTTATTTAAAGTTTACCAAAACTTATATAAACCTATAATCTGCTTTTTTATTTATGACATTAGAATCAATTGTTAATCCATTTACCGCTGTTGAGAAGCCAGGTCATATGTTTTATGTTGGTTTATTATATGCTAGTGTTGCTGTTTTTTTGAGTTTATGGATTTTTAAGGATTCTTCTAGTCTTATAATGGTATTTTTGACTGTTCTTGCTTCTGTGTCTATAGTATTTTCTACAATGACTCTTGAAGAGCAAGTTGATGTAAAATTTAAGGATGAGATTTCTATTCTAAAACGACATGCGAGTGTTATAAAATATTTGATGTATTTGTTTTTAGGATTTGTTGTTGCTTACACTGCCTGGTATTTAATATTACCAGATAGTTTAGTAAACATATTGTTCAAAACACAAATGGATACAATAATGGCTATAAATTCTAATATAACTGGTGGCGCATACGATTCTGGTTCTGTATTTTTACAAATATTCATGAATAATTTTAAAGTTATGTTATTCTGTCTGTTCTTTTCATTTTTCTATGGTGCAGGTGCAATATTTATATTGACTTGGAATGCTTCTGTTATAGCGGCTGCTGCTGGGGCATTTATTGAATCTACTGTTGCTTCAGGAATACATATAGTTGGTGCCGTGCCTTTAACTTTACTTAGATATGGTATACATGGGGTGCCGGAGATAATAGCTTACTTTGTTGCAGCTTTAGCAGGCGGTATATTATCTGTAGCAATGATGAACAGGGACTTAGAAAGCAGTAAATTTAAGAAAATCATATTGGATATAGTTGACTTATGTTTGATTTCATTTGTGATATTATTAATTGGTGCTTTATTGGAAGTTTATGTAACTCCTATTTTCTTTTAATTTCACAATCATTATAAACTAATATTTTTCAGTAGTTTTATGTTTTATAAGAAATATCTTAAAAAATTACAAAAACATACAGATGTAGATAATGTGTATATTTTTGAAAGTGGTTTCTGGTTGATATTAAATAAGGTCTTTGCAATATTTTTTGGAATATTAATCTCTGTTGCTTTTGCTCGTTTAGCTACTAAAGAGGTTTATGGTACTTATCAGTTTTTCTTATCTGTTTTAGGTTTATTAGCTATATTTGCATTGCCTGGGCTAAATGTTGCTTTATCTCAGTCAGTTGCTAAAGGATATAATTATTCTTTTGTTCATTCTTTCAAAACTAAATTAAGATGGAGTTTTATAGGCTCTGGTTTATTGTTATTATTTTCTTTATACTTAAAGTTCTATAGAGATAGTGATATTTGGTCTTATTTTATCTTTGGTGCAATTGCATTTCCATTATTACAAATAGCTGAATTAATAAATGAATATTATATCGGTAAGAAAAATTTTAAAAAAATGTTTTTTTATAACATTTTTATAACTGTATTTTCTACTGTATTAATTGTTTTTGCTTTATATTTCAAATTAAATCTATTAATAATAATATTAATCTATTTATTTTCATTTTCAGTACTGCCTTTAATTTATTATTTTAAGGTAAAATCTAGAATAAAAGATAAAAGAAAGGATCCTGATCTAATTAAGTATGGAAAAAATCTAACTTTAATAAAAGCTATGAAACTTTTTTTGGAAAACATAGATAAAATTTTAGTAACTTACTTTTTAGGTTTTGCCGCCGGTGCAGTTTATTCTGTTGCTTTGTCTATACCTGGCGGATTAAGAAGTATATTGAACTTAGCAAATCCTATGATTATGCCTAAAGCAACAATGGCCAATGAAGAAGTTATGTTCAAAAAGTTAAAATCAAAAATGATATGGCTTTTTATTTTGCCCTTATTAATAATCGGTCTATTCTGGTTTTTGAATCCTTATATAATGAATTGGTTTTTCTCACATAAATATGATGATGCTATATTTTTCTCTCAATTAATGTTATTCTCTTTATTATTTACTTTGTTTGATGCAGTAGTCAGTACTATAATACTTGCAAAAAAAATGAGAAAGGAGCTTTATATTAGCAATTGGTTGCATTTTGCGGTTAGATTACTAACTTTGATAGTATTAATACCTTTATTTGGGATAGTTGGGGCTATTATCAGTAGAATAGTCTCTTTATTGTTTTTATGTATATATTATGTAATAATAGTATCTAATTACAGAAGGCTTAAAAACTGAGTTTTTCTTCCAAATTTATGTTTAAAAAGACGGTGTTTATAAGTGTTCCCGGAGGATTTGCAACTAGAAATATCCTTAGGGGCGGTACATTTGATTATTTAAAGAAAAATAAAGATTTAAAGATAGTTATCCTTTCCCCGTTGTATAATAATCCTGAATTTGTGAAAGAATTTGGTGCCGAAAATGTTTTTTTTGAAAAACTTATATTATTTGAAAGGCCTAGTTCTATACAACGTGCGATTATAGATACAAAATCTGTTTTAGCCTTGGACAAAATTGCTACAGACACAACAAAAATAAAATATACCAAAATAGTAAGTGGAAAAAATCCTAAATATAAACTTTTTAAATTATTCTTTCCTTTATTAAGAACTAAACTTTTTTGGAAATTTTTAAGTTTTATTGAAGATATGTTCTTTAATGTTTCAGAGTATAATAAAATAATTAAGAAACACAATCCCGATTTAGTTTTTACTACCTCTCTTGTTATTTATGAAGAAAAATTATTTTTAAAAAAAGTAGTTAGAAAAAAAATTCCTTCAATATCTATGATTATTAGTTGGGATAATCTAAGCAGTAAGGGGTTAATAAATCCTAAACCGGATAATATCTTGGTTTGGAATGATATCATGAAACAAGAAGCAGTCGAATTTCATAATTTTAAGGAAAATCAAATTTTTGTTACTGGTGCACCTCAGTTCGATATCTACACTTCTAAAGATGTTTCAACGAAGAAAGAATTTTTTAAATTTTATGGATTGGATGAAACTAAAAAACTAATAACTTATGCAACAGTCACACCAAGAATTTTTGATAAAGACTATGAAATCATAGAAATAATCAACAAGGCTATAAATGATGGTAGAATAAAACATCCTTGTCAAATTTTAATTAGGCCTCATCCGAAAGATGATTTTGATTTGTATAAAAAATTTGAAAATGATAATAATATCAAAATACAATTACCTGGTAAAAAAATGAATTTCTTGGCAGACAAATGCGATTTTAGTAAATTAGATATGCTGAACTTAGCAAGTACTCTCAAAAATAGTGATATTTTAATCAATGTTAACTCCACTATAACTATAGATGCAGCAATATTTAACACACCAGTTATAAATATTTGTTTTGATGGTTATAATAAAAGAGATTACTTAGAAAGTGTGGTTAGGTATTTTGACTACCCATATTTCAAAAAATTGCTGTCTTTTAATGGAACAAAGATTGTAATTAACGAAGAAAGTTTAATAAAATCTATAAATGACTACTTGTCTAATCCTAAATTAGATGCAGATGGAAGAAAAGAAATGGTTAAAAATGAATGTTATTTGACTGA
>PNOQ01000024.1 GCA_013824915.1 Nanoarchaeum sp.
GGATGGTTTTAGGTTTTATTAAATCCTAAATAGTGTGATCTCAGAAAAGTTTATAAATGGTTCAACTTTGTTTTTTTATTATAAAATGGCAAGAATTAGGGATAGAGTTGTAATGGAAATCGGAGAGAATGCATACCGTTTAGGTAGAGTTATAGAATCTTATCATGATTTATGCTCACAGGCTGGTGCTGATGTAGGCCCGGTGGAAGCACTATTTCCTAAGACACGTTCGTATGCTGTTAATAATAATCTAGTTTTTAAACCAAAAGCTGAGACAAAAAATCGTCATTGGATAACTGAAGAGAATTTACCTAAATTAATTGAAGGTATGGGTTGGGCAATAAATTTAGGTGATTTAATTGACAGGGCAGAATTATATTCAGGTTAGAAACGTTTATTAATCAAATATTTACTCTATAATTATGAATGTTAATAAAATAAGAGATGATTTTCCAGTACTTAATAAGAAAGCAATTTATTTTGATTCGGCTTGCATGAGTTTAAAACCTGTACAAGTTATTGAAAAGATGAATGAATATTATAATGAATATCCTGCTTGTGCGGGAAGAAGTGTTCATAAATTTGGAGTAAAACTAGAAAATGAAGTAAGAGATGCAAGAGAATTAATTAAAAAATTTATTAATGCAAGAAATTCTAAAGAAATAATATTTACTAAAAATGCTACTGAATCTATTAATTTATTAGCTAACTCTTTGAATTTTAAAAAAGTTTTATTGACTGATAAAGAACATAATTCTAATTCATTACCTTGGAGAAAATTTAAATATGGTGTGATAAAAAGTAATTCAGATTTTACTTTTAACTTAGAAAAATTTACTAATGGAATTAAAGATTATGATTTGATTAGTTTTGTTTTGACTAGTAATGTTGATGGATATACTTTGCCTTTCAAAGAAATAATAAAAATCGCACATGAAAACAAAGTTAAAGTTCATTTTGATGCTGCACAAACAATTCCACATCAAGAAATAGATGTTAAAAAATTAGATATTGATTTTATGAGTTTTTCTGGACATAAAATGTTGGGCCCAACCGGAACTGGTGTTTTTTATGGTAAAGAAGAATTACTTAAAGAAATGAAACAGTTTTTAGTTGGTGGAGAAACTGTTGTGGATAGTACTTATTCTACTTTTGTTCCTGAACCAATACCTGCTAAGTTTGAAGCTGGATTACAAAATTATTCTGGTATAATTGGACTAGGTGCAGCTGTTAAATATTTACAAAAAATTGGAATGGATAATGTTCATGAGCACGAAATTAAATTAGTTAAAGAAATTAACACAGAAGGATTGGAACTAGTTGGTTATACTGGTGAACGTGGAATATTTAATTTCAATGTTCCAAAAGTTACACATCATGAAGTTGCACATATTTTAGATTCTAGTAAAAATATAATGATAAGAAGTGGAAGACATTGTGTGCATCCTTGGTATAATGCTAATAATATTGATGGTAGTGCTCGAGCGAGTTTTTATTTGTATAACACTTTAGAAGAAATTAAAATATTTAATGAATCTTTAGAAAAATTAAAAAAATTAGGCTAGACCTTCACGTTCTAATATATTTAATAGGCTTAAATCAGTTTCTCTAGTGTACAAACTTCTTTCTCTTTTCCATTTGCCGTTATAAATTCCTAATGGATTATTAAAACGTGGTTTTGGAGATTCTAATCTAAACAAATCGTAATATAAACCTTCAGTTGATTTAACTCTGCTTTTATCCAAATCTTCTATATTGTCTACTGGGGCTAGTCCTTCATAGATTTTCTTTCTTATGCCCGTTATTTCTCTTTGAGCATTGACAATTAAAAAATACCATCTAGTTACATTCTCTCCTTGAAAATTATATTCTCTATTCCAAAGTATTCTTCTTTGTTGTGTCATTAACTTCTGGAAGTTTTGTTTTAGTTTTAAAGCTTCCTTTTATTAGAATTGCACCTATGCAAGCTATTATTGTTATAATTAAAATAAATATATTTGTAAAATAACTTATTGGATATGTTTGGATTAATACTGAATCTGCCGGAAGTAACCAGTTGTTTGAATTGAATAATAATAAATGAAATTGGTCGAATAATTTTAAGAATGAAAAGCTTAGTATTACCATAATTACTGATGAAAATAATAATAAAATTCCAACTTTTCTTAATTCTAGTTTTGAACTTTTTGATAGTATTAAAACTAATGTTAAAAATATTAAATCTACACCTATAGATACGTTTACTAAGTGTTTAACTTCTTGCATATGTGTTTTTTCTATGGGTAAATAATTATCTGGAAGTTCTTTGCTTTCATAATAAAATTGAGAGATATCTTTGTTTCTTGCAGCTTCTATTAAAAAGATTGAATTAAAGACAGTTAGAATTATAAAAATGAATAAAGATATGTTTAATAATATTTTTTTCATTGTAGTAATTTTTCTAAAATACTTTGTATTTCTGCTCTTTCTCTGTTTTTTTTAATTCTTTCTTGAGTTTCTTCTTCTGTTTCACCAGGTTTGACTAATCCAATTTCTAAATAAATTCTTGGGTCATTTGGCTGGTACCCATTTTTTATTGCTAATTGTAATGCTTTTTGTGCTGTTGTTGAAAGATTTAACGAATTTAAATGATAGTCTTGGAATGCTTCCCAAGTAGTTGGAACCCATCTTGAAACTATTTCATTGCCTATGATATTTGCGTAATCTCTTATTTCTTTTTGAGCGTGTGGATCCATTCTTAATCCCAAAAAGTGTAAAAGATTGTGTAAATCTATTTTCCAATATGCTTCTGTATAATTTGATAAAGGTAAATCTTTTCTTGCTTGTTCTCTTGCAATCCCTTTATGTAATCTTTCTTTGTATACTTGGGTTGCGTGTTCATGTAAATTTCTTTCTTGGCCGGTTAATATAACCCCTTGTTCTCTGTCTATGCAACCTAAACTTCCTTGTTTATTTTGATCTGTTTGTAATCTCCATTCTTCTGGAGATGTTGTTTGAATTGAATCTATTGCTTCAGAATAACGTGTAGAATATTCATTAACGGATGCGGTTCTATGTCTTATCCATTGTCTCCAAGCATCCATTGGGATTCGAACATGAAGTTTAAGCTCACACATTTCAAATGGAGTTGTGTGTCTATGACGCATTAAATACCTAATCAAACCACGATCTTCTGAAATATGTTTTGTTCCTGTACCATAACTGACTCTTGCAGCTTGTACAATTGCTGAATCATTACCCATATAATCTACTACTTGAACAACACCATCATCTAATACTTTAAAATTTTGTCCAATAATTTCGTCAAGTGCTGGCGAATCTGCTCTTTGTAATCTTTCCATGTTTTTTTGAATAAACTTTGATTTATAATGATTTATAGTGAGAAAAATATATTTATAATCTTGCTTGTATTCTTTCTATCTCTTCTCTTATTTTTTGATATTCTATACAATGTTCTATTTCTTTGTAAACTCGTTCGGGTTTTCTGTTAGCATCTATAAACACAAGGTTCTCTTTTTTATAATCTGGGTTAACAGCTTCTCTTGCTGTGTCTAGTCTATCTGCGAAAGCTTGCATGTGATCAAAATAACTGCCTACTTTAGTTAAGAATTCTAGTTGTTCGAATTTTTCTTGTTTGGTTCTGTTCTTTTTGATTCTTTTCATTGCATTTTCAGCTGAAATTTTAAAAACTATTGTTAAATCTGGGGTGGGGAATACCATATTTGCTTGAATTATTCTTTCTAATTCGATACCTTGAGCTTGTTGATATGCAATACTTGAATAATAGTATCTATCAGAAATTAACACGTTGCCTTGGCTAATTTCATCATTAATCATTTGTACATGCAGTGCTCTGTCTTTTACATATAAATCAAAACATTCTTCTGCTTTATCTTCTGGAGACAAATCACTATGTAAGATTTCTCTTATTTGTATTCCATATTCAGATTTCCAAGGTTCTCTTGTTTGTTTTAAATCTGAACGTTTATTTAAATCAAATAATTCTCTTGTAATAAGACTCAACTGGGTGTTCTTACCAGAACCATCTATGCCTTCTAAAACTATAAACCTACCTCTTTCCATTAAATATGTGGTAGTTTGATAAGTTTTAAATATTCTTTGTTATTCCTGGTTTCCATGACAGATGATTTAAAAGATATGAGTTTAGGTGATTTGATTAGAGGAATGAATGAAATTATTGCTAGGCATATTCCCATAATTGTAAGTTGGGAAGAACATTGTGAAGACCACGGAAATCACCCAGCAGATGTTGAAATACTCAAAGAAGCCAGACAAAATTACGCAAATGAAGTAAGACCTTATGTTCATGAATTGAATAAATTGGATTGGGAATATTTAAGAAAACTCCGATAGATTTTTAAATTTAAGTTTTAATTTGTTTTTATGGATAAAATAACTAAAGAAAAGTTAGAGAAATATTTTAGTATTAGTCAGGAAGCTTTTGAAATGGCTAGAAAGAATCCAGGTAAAAATAAAAAATATTTTGATGACTTTATTGATATGATTTCTAGATATATTTCTGATGCTAAACATTTCTATAAGAAAAATGATTATGTTAATGCTTTTGCAGCTTTAAATTATGCACACGGTTGGTTAGATGCAGGTGCTAGAAGTGGTGTTTTTGATGTTCACGATTCAAGATTATTTACTGCTGATTAATCTATTTTTCTGAATGGATTGTAACAAAATGCTAAGACTGTTGTGCTAACTCTATTGTTTATAGCTCTTCTTGTTGTTGACCATTGGCCAATGTTTATAGCATCATGTTTATCTAAAAATTCTTTTCTTTCGGCTAAAACTTCATCTAAGGTGCCGTTGTAATCCGTTTGGTAGTCTTTTACTTTGTATGATGAAGTTAAAGCTACTTGTTCAAATTTTTCTGGAAGCCCAGATTCTCTTAATTCTTGAGTTACTTTAACTGAATTTGGAACGCATGCTATTACATATGCAGCAGTTGCTATTAATCCGTATCTTACTAACTTCTTTACCGGATTGTCTCCTTCTTCTATTTGTAATCTTACTAAATGATCTTGTAAATTATTATTTTCCATTTTTACTCCCTTCCTTTCATAACATATCTCTAACTCTAGCTTGAACTCTTTCTACTCCGTTAGCAAAATCTTCTGGACAAACTGCTCTTGCAATATAAGGAATTTGTGATCTTAAAATTGCATATAATATAAATGGCTGTCCTGCTAAATGAGATGACATTGGTTTTCCCGTGAATCCATCTATTCCAGTTTGTAAGTCATAAAATAATAATTCAACAGCCATATTAAATCCCTCTGGTACAATTTCATCATTTAATCTATCTGCAAGATAAATTCCTAGTTCGTATATTTCATCAATCTGCCCAGGCAAATATTCTCTAAGATTTCTTAATTTATCTTTTACTGGACCCATAGGTATTGCATCATCAATTGACATTTTTTGAATCTCCTTATTGTTTTTAACGATTTTAGAAAAAATTAGTCATTTATAAATCTTTCTATTTTGATAACTTGCTAGTGGTTACATTCCTCTAACTTTTACACCAGCCTTTTTTAATAGTGTAGATGCACCCTTGTCTAGCGGATATTTATTATTATAAACAACTTCTATAATTCCTGAATTAATTATGAGTTTTGCACAAAAAGTGCAAGGAGTCAAAGTAGTATAAAGCGTACAGTTTTTTACACTTACGCCATGATAAGCACCTTGAATTATTGCGTTTTCTTCTGCATGAGAACAAATACATTCACCTAAATCTTCACCCGTAACACCAAATGAATTACATCTTTTGCAACCGTGTTCATCACAATTAGGTAAACCTCTAGGGGTCCCATTATAACCGGTAGTAATAACACGTTTATCTTTTACTATTACAGTTCCAACTTTTCTTTTCATACAGTTAGCTCTTTTGCCAACTTCCATTGCGATATTCATAAAATATTCATCCCAACTTAGTTTTCTTGTGCATAGTTTTGGCCAGTAATCTTGCAAGAATTTTCCTAATTTTTTATTTAATGATTCTATATCTTTATCGTTAGAAATTGTAACGTCTGCAAGTTTTGTGACTATATGAAATTGTTGTGAGTTTGGATTATCTGATTCTTCTTCTTTCTCTTTTTCTCTTAGTTCTTCTATTGAGTTGATATCACCAACTCTCCCCCTTTGTTTAATACGTTCAAATCTTGTCTCAATTGGAGCGGTAACATTTACTAAAATAAAATCTTCAAATTCTCTTAATGCTAGGATTTCATGTTTATTCCTAATTGAACTAATAACGTGATGTCTACCATAATCTATCTTTTTCATAACCCTTCTTGCTAAAATGTCTGGGCCTTGTTTTTCTCGTAATTCATTGCCTATTCTTATTAAATTATCTCTTGTTATGGCTAGTTTTCTTTTTTTTAGTTCTTCTCTTATTTCATCAGATAAAGAATAATGAATAAAACTGTGTTCTACTAAATAATTAGCTACTGTATCTTTTCCGGAACAATTGTAACCAGTTAAGCCTATAATCATAAAGTGGAGAATATTGCTTGTTTTAAAAGCATTATTGTAGTAAAGTTTAAAAATTAATAAATCAAAAATTAATTATGAAAAAAGTGGTGATTAGTTTAGGTGGTTCTATTATAGTGCCTGATAATGTTGATTATCATTATTTAAAGAAGTTTAAAAAATTGATTAAGAAGTTTAGTAAGAAAAATAAAGTTGTTATTATTTGTGGTGGCGGAAAGACTGCTAGGCAGTATATTGATTCACTAAAACATATAGAAAATGATATAAGATTACTAAGCATAGTAGGAATTGCTGCTACAAAGTTAAATGCTAAGTTAGTTAGTGGGGTTTTTGATATTAAACATGATATTCCTGAGAGTTTACAAGAAGTTAAGAAATTGTTAAAAATACATAATTTAGTTATTTGCGGAGCTTTAGGAAATCAAGCTAATATGACTTCAGATGGAAATGCTGCTGAAGTTGCTGAGTTGATAAAAGCTGACTATTTTGTTAATTTGACTAATGTTGATGGATTGTATACTAGTGATCCTAAAATACATAAAGATGCTAAGTTTATACCTTCGATTAGTTTTGAGGATTTTATTGAAAAAGTTGACAAGATTAAGTATAAAGCGGGACAACATTTTGTTTTAGACCAAGTTGCGGCTAAAATAATTAGTAAAAATAAAGTTAAAACGTATATTATCAATAAAGATTTGAAAAACTTAAAGAATGTTTTTAATAATAAAAAATTTATTGGGACTACGATTAGTTAATCTTTTAAACTTAGTTTGTTAATTCTTATTATGACAGTCGTAATAGTTTCTGGATGCGTTGGTACAGGAAAAAGTACTTTAGCTAAAAAATTGAGCAAGGCTTTGAGATTTGAATATGTAGATGTTACTAAACTAATAAAAGAAAATAATTTATCTGATGGTTATGATAAGAAGAATAAATGTGAAATTGTAGATGTTAAAAAATTAAATAAATTTTTGGTTGAATTAATTAAGAATAAAAAAAATTTGATTATTGATTCACATTTAAGTCATTATTTGGATAAGAAATATGTTGATTTGTGTATTGTAACAACTTGTGATATAACTATATTGCGGGAAAGATTGAAAAAAAGAAATTATTCTGTGCAAAAAATAAAAGATAATATTGAAGCAGAAATATTTGACACTATTGTTATTGAAGCTAAAGAAAGAAAACATAATTTGTTAATTGTTGATACTACAAAAGGTTATGATTTGAAAGGAATTTTAAAAGAAATAAAAAAATAGCTTTTTAAAGTTCAAAATTTCTTATTTTTTTATGTTAACTTTTGTTCAAGACAAGGAAATTGAGAAAAAATTAGGAATTAAGACTGAGTTGATAACTGTAGTTAGTGTTAACCCTGATAAATTGAACATGACTGTAAATAAGTTGAAAGGTTTAATAGTTATACAAGGCGGAGATGAAGAAGTTAATAGGTTAGCTGTAGAGAATAGAAAAGTTGATATTTTACTAAGCCCCGAAAAAAATGATAAAAAAGATTCTTTGTTTTTCAGAAGGTCTGGGTTAAATCAAGTGTTTTGCAAACTTGCTAATAAGAATGATGTAGCTATAGGTTTTAGTTTTTCTAGTGTTTTGAATAGCGAGGGTAAAGAAAGAGCTAAAATAATTGGTAGAATGAGACAAAATTATAGATTATGCAAAAAATATAAAGTTAAAATGATTTTTTCTAGCTTTGCGAAGGATAAGTATGAGTTGAGAAGTGAAGATTGTTTGAAAACGTTTGAGAAAATCCTAAATTCTTAGAAAAGTTTATATATATGTACTGTAGAATATACTTAATCAAAGTAGTAAAATGGAAGAAATAATAAAAGTGAATTTTGTGAGAGCTATGCTCGTCTTGAAAATAAGAGATACTTACAAGGCACCCTATCATAAGAATAAGTTTATAGCTTTGAAGAAGAAGGATTGCGAAGATCCTAGCACTTTTAAGAAATTTATGCACCAATATACTGGAAATTGGAGTAGTGGAAGTTATGATTTACAATTTGTTATAAAAGAAGGCGGTTATGGTTTTATGAATCAACCTGTGTATTATACTTTATGTAGGTTTGATGTTAGAGAAGGTAGAATCGTAAAGATTTGGAAAAGTTCACCATATACCAGAAAAGGTTATCCTATTTGGGATGTATTTGCTGAGACTAAGAAAAAACCTGCAACTAAAAAAGTAGCTGTTAAAAAAGTTAAGAAAAAGATTTAAACAAACTCATCTAATTGTCTATCCAACATATTTTCTAATTCTTCTCGTTTTTTTGTTTGAATAGTTTGTATTACTGTTTTTCTTTCTTGTCTTAATACCCTTAATCTTAAATCTGCTAGTTCATACAATTTTTCTAAGGTGAGCTCATCGAAATTCAAGGGTATAGTTCGATGTCCTTGAAGTGGAAACATTTCACCTAGTGTATTAATGGGATAGTGATCTTGTTTTAAGATTGCACTGTATATTATATCATCCATATCATTTTTTGATAAAATCAAAGATATTCCGGGTTTTAAATCTATTTGAATCTCTACTGTGTATGGCCCAGAGACTCTGTTTTGTATATACCCGTTTGCAGTGCCTAAAAATTCTTCTAGTTTTTGTGGATTTATTTCTACCATAGTATTTTTTCGAAATTTAGTTTAGAATTTAAATCTTTCTAACAGTCCCAAGTAAAACTATTTCTTGTGTTAAAAGATAAAATACATTTGTTTGTTGATTCACAAGTTGAACAAACACAATAATATTTGTCAATTCCTTTGAAAGATTCTGATTTTTCGCATCTATCTTGTAAACAAACACTTGCACAAGAATAGTGAGATAAACCAATATTAGTGTCTAACTTGACTGAATCTCGGTCAGGAGAAAATTGTTGGCCACTACTTTTTATAGTTTTTATTGAATTTGAGCTAGAATTTACAATTATTGTAGTAATTAATAGTAATAATAATACTCCAACTAAAACATTAAACTTTATTTGTGCCATCTATGATTTTTTGTTTTATAGATTTTATAAATATATCGATATTATCTTTTTTATTGAATTAGAAAGATTTATAAATGAAACCAGCTCTTACTTTTTTTGAATGAAAGAGAAAGGCACTAGTCTTCTCAAGGTTGTAATATGAAACCTTTGTTACCGAGTTTAAAAGAAAAGAAACGTTACTTAGTATTTGAAGTAATAACTGAAAAATTTGATAAAGCTAAAGCTCAGAATCTTATTGAACAGGAATGTTTGAAATTTATGGGCGAATTTGGAATAGCTAAGTCTGGATTTTTGGTTATGAGTGATTGTTGGAACAGAAACAAAGGAATTATAAAAGTAAACCCAAAATATTTAGATGAAACAAAAATGGCACTAGGATTGATAAAAGGGAATTTAATAGTTAATGTTATTGGTGTTTCTGGTACATTGAATAAAACAAAACAAAAATTTATCCAAAAGGAGGAAATGAAAAATGCAACAAGGTGAATTATCACATCAAATGATGGGGTACGATAGGGCGAGTACAATGTTCAGCCCAGATGGAAGATTATTACAGGTAGAATATGCTAAGAAAACGGTGAAACAAGGCACTTCTGCTTTAGGAATAACTTGTAAAGATGGAGTTATATTATTAGCTGATAAAAGAATAATAGAAAAGTTAATAGTTAGTGCCACAATTGAAAAAGTTTTCCAAATTGATGATAATATGGCTGCAGTAGCAGCAGGTATTGTTTCTGATGCTAGAATATTAATAGAAAAGGCACAAGTAATGGCTCAACAACATAGGGTTACTTATGATGAAACTATGGATACTTATAGTTTAGTAAAAGAAATATGTAATATTAAACAACAGTTTACACAATATGGTGGAGCAAGACCGTTTGGAGTTTCATTGTTGATTGCTGGTGTTAATAGTAGACCAAGATTATTCTTAACTGATCCAACTGGAATCTATTGGGAATATAAAGCTACAGCAATTGGTGAAGCTGAAGATGAATTAAAGGAAATATTAGTAAAAGAATACAAAGAAATAATGACTTTAGATGATGGAATGAGACTTGGAGTTAGCGCATTGAAACGTGTATTAGGCAAAGATTTCAATATTGAAAGATTAGACGGATGTGTAATTAACATGGCTGACAAAAAGTTTAAGAAAATAACTAAAGATGATTTGAGGAAATACTTAAAATGAATGTAGACGATGCGGTTATTTGTAGATTGAAAAAACAAGGATTAAATTTTGAAATACTTGTTGACTGCGAAAAAGCAATGAGCTTTAAACATGGTAAAGCTAGTTTTGACGAAACTGTAGTTAGTGAAGAAATCTTCAAGGATGTTCGAAGAGGAGAACGAGCAGCTGAAAATAATCTTAAAGATATTTTTGGAACTATCGAACCAAGAAATATTGCTGAGATTATTTTGAAAGATGGAGAGGTTCAATTAACTACGGAATACAAGAATAAGCTAAGAGAAGATAAAAAGAAAAAAATCATTGGCTTAATATCTAGAAACGCAGTAGACCCAAAAACAAATATACCTCATCCACCATTAAGAATTGAAAACGCTATGGCTCAGGCAAAAGTTAATATTGATGAGTTCAAGCCGGCTGAGCAACAAATACAAGAAATTGTTAGAAAAATAAATAATATTATACCTATAGCTTATGAGCTAAGGCAAGTACAATTAACAATTCCTGCAGATGTTGCTGGCAGATCTTATGGTACGATAAAACTTTATTCTACTATATTGAATGAAAATTGGAATAGCAACGGTTCTTTAACCGTTGTTGTCGAAGTTCCTGCAGGTTTACAAAACGAATTGTTTGATAAACTGAATGGAATCGCTCAAGGAAGAGTAGAGTCGAAAATAATTTCAAAGAAATAATAAGGAGAACAAAAATGGTAAATATATTAGTAAAAGAACGAGAAATTGTTGTTCCTGGACAAGAATTGGCAGAAGGCATGGACTATCTGCCTAGCGAAGGAGCATTTAGAGAAGGAGATAAAATAATATCTTCAAAATTAGGTTTATTTAACTTAGATGGGAGATTAATAAAAGTCATTCCTTTAGGTGGAAAATATATTCCTAAGAAAAATGATAGTGTAATAGGAAGAGTAACAGATGTAGGTTTTAGTGGCTGGAGAGTTGACTTCGGATGGGCATTTAATATGAATGTTTCATTAAAAGAAGGAAGCAGAGACTTTATACCTAATGATGCTGATTTATCTCAGTACTATGCACCAGGAGATTTAGTAGTTGCTAAAATTATTAAGGTAATGTCCTCAAAAATAATTGATGCAAGTCTAAAAATGCCTGGATGTAGAAAATTAGGAACTGGTAGATTAATTGAAGTTGAATCTTCAAGAGTTCCAAGAATAATAGGTAAACAAGGAAGCATGATCAGTATGATAAAAGATGCAACTGGTTGTAATGTTGTTGTAGGTCAAAATGGTTTGGTTTGGATTTCTGGATCAGACTTAGAAAACGAAATGAAAGCTGAAGAGACAATAAGAAAAATTGAAAACGAAGCTCATTCTGAAGGTTTGACTGACAAAATTAGTGCTTTTTTAAATGTAAAACCTAGGGAGATAGTTGAAAATGACATACAGTAAACGTTTTGATGGTCGTAAATTTGATGAAGTAAGAGAATTGGAAGCTAAAGTTGGAATAATAAAAAGAGCTGCTGGAAGTGCAATGTTCCGAATGGGAAAAACAGTTGCAATTGCTGCAGTTTATGGACCAAGAGAATTATTTCCAAGTTTCTTGCAAAATCCTAAGAAAGGTAGATTAAAATGTATATACGATTTGCTTAGTTTTTCAGTAACTGAAAGAAAAAGACCGGGCCCAAGTAGAAGAAGTACAGAAATCTCTATGGTAACTGTAGATGCTTTGGAACCTGTGTTAGATTTGAGCAAATTTGCTTATACAGGATTAGATATTTATATCTATATAACACAAGCAGATGCTGGAACTAGAACTGCAGGTATTAACGCTGCTGCTTTGGCTTTAGCTGATGCTGGAATACCAATGAAAGATTTGATTAGTTCAGTTGCGGTTGGTAAAATCGGAGATAAAATTTGTGTAGACTTAACAAAAGAAGAAGAAGACTTTGAAGAAGGAGCTACAGATTTGCCGGTTGCAATGGGCACAAGAACTGGACAAGTTACATTGTTACAAATGGATGGAAATATGTCACAAGAAGAAATCAAAGAAGCTTTGAAAATGGCTAAGAAAGCTTGTGAAAAAATAAAGGAAGTCCAAGTAAAAGCTTTGAAAGATAAGTACAGGGGGACAACAAAATGAATGACAATAGTAGCAAATCAAATGATTACGTTAGTAAATTAATTGAAGGCAAAAAAAGAATAGATGGAAGAGCCTTTAATGAACATAGACAACCAATTGAAATTACATATAATGTTTCAAATAAAGCAGAAGGTTCTGCAAGAGTTAAGATTGGAGACACAGAAGTTATAGCTGGTGTAAAAATGGATGTTGGTACACCTTATCCAGATACAATGGACCAAGGTAATTTAATTACTAACGCTGAACTTTTACCATTATCATCTCCAATGTTCTTGCCTGGACCACCAGATGCACAATCTGTTGAACTAGCTAGAATAGTTGATAGAGGAATTAGAGAGTCTGGAATGATTGACATGAAGAAACTTTGTATTAGAGAAGGCGAATTAGTTTGGAATATACTTTTAGATATTTATACTATCAATGATGATGGTAATCTAATAGATGCTGCTGCTTTAGCTGCTGTTGCGGCTTTAAGAGTTGCTGTATTGCCTAAACTAGAAGGAGACAAAGTTCAATTTGGTGAGTTTACAAAGACTAAAGTTCCATTAAAACTATTACCTATAACATGTACTATCTTTAAGATAGGCCAGCATTTAGTTGTAGATGCAAACAGACAAGAAGAAGAAGCTGTTGATTCAAGATTGAGTGTTGCTATATCTGAACATGGACAGATACATGCTATGCAGAAAGGTGGAAGTGTTGGTTTTTCTATTGAGGAAGTTGATCAAGCAATAACATTAGCTAAGAAAGTTTCTGAACAATTCAGAAAGGAGTTAACAAAATGAATGACTATACTAAATACGAAAAAGCAAGAATAATTGGAGCTAGAGCTTTACAATTAGCTATGGGCGCACCACTATTATTAAAACTAAGTCAAGAAGAACTTAGAAAAATTAATTATAGTACAATCGAAATAGCTAAGATGGAGTTAGAGCAAGATATCTTACCAATAACAATCAAAAGGCCTATGCCTTAATTTTTTATTTTTTTGTACTACTTCTAAGTTGTTAAATTAGAAAGGTTTATAATTCTTAATTTTTACTGTTTTTATTAATATTTAATTAGGAGAGATAAAAAATGTTTAGAATATTCAAAAGAAAACCTGTTGAAAGTGTTAGACCTTCTCCAGAAGAAATTAGATTAATAGAAGAACAAAGAGAAAGAGAAGAAATACAAAGAGAAATTAATGATTTTAAAAATCATTTTGCGGTTCGTGATTGGGAAGTAAAAAGGGGTGGATTATTTTATTCTCATTATGATGGCAATATAGGTATTCAACTTGCTTTAGCTAAGGCAGAAATTAAAGAAGCAAGAGAATATTTTAATTTACCTAAATCTGAACAAACGAGTGAGGGAGTAAGACATTATACTAAATCCTTGAAACATGCAAAAAGATTTGTTTCTAAATGTTATAATTTAAAACCATTACAACAAGGCAGAAGTGATGTTGAAGTTAAACATAATACTAGATTGAGTCAATTTTATGCTAATAGGGCGCATGTTCTTGAAGAAATGGCTGGTGAATTGGTAGAGCGAGCTAATTCTTTGTATGGTACTGCACAAAATTTCTCTTACAGAACAAATCATATGTTACTTCTTGGTTCTCGATTGAGAGTAACTAGAGATCCACGTGTACAAGCTAGGGATATTGGAGAGAAATATAGGTGTATTCGGTTAGAATCAGTATTAACCAAAGGTTTGAAAGAGAAAGAGTTATCAATTTTTGGGGCATACTTTAATCCAAGTATTGAACACTTTCCTGAAAGAGAAGAATTCCACGACTTAAATAAAATTATTACTCGTGAAAATAATCCGGATCTTGAATATTTCACAAGGCGTAACTAATAAATGGAAATAAAAAATGATTAATGATATACAAGAAAGAGTAAGATTAAACGCTGTGGAAAATCCTAGAATTACTACAGATGAAACTAAACTTTTAACAAATACTACTAATCCTGTTGGGGTAATTATTGAGGAAGAAGGACAACCTAAAACGATACAACCTTATTTAACACCTCATCAAAATCATTTTGGGTTTACTGGTTTGATGGAACTTTATTCTTGGCTTGCTAAACGAGAGGATAAGCTTGTAAAAATTTCAAGTCCAAATTCAATATATACTGATGAAGTGAATGAATCTGATGTTGTTGTTTGTGCTTTGCATAGAATAAGAGATTATTATCAAAAAGATAATTTGCCTCTTGAATCAATTACAAGTTTAGGTGGTTTAGACTTATTAGTAAAAAGATTTAGAGTAGAAGCGGAAGCAGATACAATTCAATCTATAAAACAATACATATCGGATTATCTTGCAAGAGAACCCAAAAAGTATACACCACATGAGATAAGAGATTTGTTTGGTGGTTTTAGTAGAATTCCTGCTGAAGAAGAAAGTCCTAAATTTAGAAAAAAGTTTGAGTTGGGAGTTTTAAGAGAGACTCCTATGCGTGAGCCCAGATCTAAAGGAGAAAGATACTTACTTGATGATCTAGAAGAAGAAAGAAGTCGTTCGGGTATTAGGGTATCTGAAAAACTTGGGCCTCTAAAGTTTAATTAATTTTTTCTTAGTTAATTTTATATATCAGTCTGTTCTAATAAACTTATGATTATAAAAAAGGTGAAGGCCAAGAAAATTAGGAATTCTAGGGGCGAAGAGACTATTAAGATAGAAGTTAAATCTGATAAAGGTAAAGGCGAAGCTAGTGCTCCTAGTGGTGCAAGTAAAGGTAAATATGAAGCTAAGGATTATGTTTTAAGTTTAGATGAATGTATAAAATTCATAAATAATTGTAAAGATTTTAAAGATTTAGAAATTAATAGTTTTGAAGATTTAAATAAAATAGAAGCTATTGTAAACAAAGATAATTTGGGATCAAATCCAACAATTGCTTTAGAATATGCAGTTCTAAAATGTTTAGGGCCATTGTGGAAAGTAATTGATAAAACTACAAGACAGATTAGTAAACCATTAGGTAATGTTATTGGTGGCGGAAAACATATTAAAAATGAATCTCATTGTGAGTTTCAAGAGTTTTTATTGTTCCCATTTAATTCTAAAACTTTTGGTGAAGCTATGAATGCTAATAGATTAGCTCATGAATTAGTTAAGAAGAAATTAAAAACTATGAAATTAAAAATAGAAATGACTGATGAAGGAGCATGGGCACCAAATTTGAAAATAGAAGAAATTTTAGAGTTATTGAAGGATGTTTGTTTAGAAGTTCAAAAAGAGACAGATATTGAATTAAAAATAGGAATTGATATTGCAGCTACTAGCTTTTTTGATGGTAAAAATTATGTTTATAGAGATAAGAAATTAAGTCCTGAAGAACAAGTTGAATATATTTCCGAATTAATTGAAAAATATAAATTACATTATGTTGAAGATCCATTAATGGAAGAAGATTTTAAGGGGTTTGCTAAACTAAACAAAAAATTTGGAAGTAAATGTATGATTACTGGTGATGATTTGACAGTCACTAATTTAGAAAGATTAAAACTAGCTTTGAAAAGTAAATCTATAAATGCTATGATAATAAAACCCAATCAGAATGGTAGTTTGATTAATACTAAACAAGTTATTGAAGAAGCAAATAAAAATAAATTATATTTAATAATTTCTCATAGATCTGGTGAAACTAATGATTCGAGTATTTCTCATTTAGCAATTGGTTTTAAGATTCCAATAATAAAATGTGGAATTTTTGGTGAAGAACGAGAAGTAAAATTAAAAGAAATAATAAAGATTGAAAACCAGATTAAGTATGGTAATTAATTAACTGGTCTTCTGATATTTGATATGTCTGCTGCTGTAAACTCTCCTAGTTCATGAGGGGCCAATTCAAAAAAAGTATCGACATTAACTGTTACAGTATCTCCATAATCCGTAAGAAAGTCTATTCGGGGGGCTGTCACCTGATTTGTGCTTAAGTAATAATTTACAGATCCTATTTTAAAATCGTAAAGAGCTACTTTATTTCCGGGCAGACTATGTTTATTTCCTAAAACCCCAGTATGACTAACTCTTTTATGTGGTTCATCGTATTCAACTAAACCAACAAGACCTGCTGTTAAAGCTACACTTATTGCTAAATCTACTGCTAAACTTCTTAGTTTCATTTTTTAACTCCTGTTCTAATTAAAAGGAAAATAAGTAAACATTTAAAAAGCTTTTTAAATAGACCAAAACTCTTTGTTGTTATGAATTTAAACAGAATTAGAAATTATTTGGGTAGAACTCACGGTGCAAGTAGAAGTTACATTGAAAATGCTGAAAAGGCAAGTAACTGGACAGACCAAGCAATTCTCGGTAATAATGGTTATCCTGTGCCATATAGGATGAATGATGCAATTAGGTTTATAGCAGAGCATGCCAGAAATAGAGAAAATAATAGTTATATATTCCCCGAAGCACATTTTCCTCCCATGGAAACAAGTAGATTGGAAAAACTAATAAGGAAATTAGTTAGATAACTCTTTCTTTGTGATATTTTTTATGTAGTATAGAACCTACTATTGAAACTATTAGTACTGTAACAACTACTAACAATGAAACCTCTATTGAAATGTGTATTAGGTCTGCAACTAACATTTTTACTCCTATGAATGAGAGTATAATTCCTAATCCATAATTTAAAAATTCAAAGCTATCATGCGCTTTGGCTATAACAAAGTATAAACTTCTTAATCCTAATATTGCAAATACATTTGAAGTAAATATTATGAATGGGTCTGTTGAAATTGCAAATATTGCAGGTAATGAATCAAACGCAAATATAATATCTGTGAATTCTATTACTAACAATGCTACAAATAATATTGTTATTTCTGTTTTTTGTCCAGGTTTTTTTATGAAGAATTTTGAAATATCTGTTTCTCGGGAAATAGGAACAAATTTTTTCAATGTTCTTACAATAAATGTATTATGTGGATCAAATTCATTATCATCTTTGTAAAACATTTTAATTCCGGCATATATTAAGAACACTCCAAAAATGTAGAATACCCAATGGAATTGACTTACTAAAGCTACTCCCAATATAATCATTATTCCACGTAATATTAATGCACCAACTATACCCCAGAATAATACTTTGTGTTGGTATTTAGGTAGAATCTTAAAACTTGTAAATATAACTAAGATAACAAATAAATTATCTACACTTAATGACTTTTCAATTAAATAACCTGTAATAAACTGTAAAGCCATGTCTTTTCCAAATTCAAAGTAGACAAAAACATTGAATAACATTGCAGTTATAAACCAGGCTAAAGTCCATAGTAATGCTTGTTTTATTGTTAAAGAATGACTCTTTTTATTAAAAACGCCCAAATCTAAGAATAAAAATATTAAAATTAATAGTATAAAACCTATCCACATGAATATAGGATTTACTCCAGGAATAGTTACCATTTAAATTATTTTTAAAATGTTGGTTTAAATAGTTTGTTGTCAAAACAAAAAGATTTATAAACCGCTAATTTTGTCCATTTTGATTATGTCAGATGAACAATTTTTAATGCCATTAGAAGAGTACCTAAAAGCAGGTTTACATATTGGTACAAAGTTTAGAAATAAATACATGGCTAAATTTATCTATAAAGTAAGACCTGATGGATTGTCTGTTTTGAATATTGAGCAAATAAATAATAGACTAGATATGGCTGCTAACATAATGTCTAAGTTTGATCCTAAAGACATCATAGTTGTATGTAGAAGAGAGAATGGCTGGAAAGCAGTAAAAGTTTTTTCTGAAGTAACTGGAATAAGACCATTTATTGGTAGATATCCTCCAGGCATATTGACTAACGCAGATTTAGAAAATTTCATGGAAGCTAAATTAATAATTGTTACAGATCCATGGCCAGATAAGAATGCTGTGCTTGATGCTGCTAAATTAGGAATACCAGTTATTGCTTTATGTGATACTAATAATGATAGTAGAAATTTAGATTTAATAATCCCTTGTAATAATAAAGGTAAGAAAAGTTTAGCTATTATCTTTATGGTTTTGGCTAAAGAATATATGAAGAGAAGAGGAATAACAAAATCCGATAGCGACTTCAAATTAACAGTTGATGATTTTACTGCTGAATAGTTAGTTTTATAAAAGCTTCTTAATTTTTGTTTTTATGGATAAACCTAATCTAATCAAGATGGATATGAGATATAAACAATTTTTTAGTCCTAATACTGACCGAGCTAGAGGAACTATGAATTTAGATGATGCTGTTGCAGATGTATTATCTTTCCACGATGTTTTAAGACAAGTTAATAAATTAATTCCTGATAAAGAAAAATTTCAAGTGGGTTTAGGTAATTGTGAAACTCATTTATATTATTCTAGGGGAATAATTTGTTTTGATGATTTAATCGGACCTAAGCGAGTGCTTGATTATTTCTTAGAAAGACTCGCACCAGAATATAGACCATTTACAATTTCAGTAACTCCATTTGGTAGAAATAGTAGAGTTTATATGGAAGAACTTGAACTTCATTTGAATGGACTAGGTAAAACATTCTACCCTCAAAAAAGTTATGAAGACATTGAAGATGTACTCCAAAGATTAGGCTCTTGTGATGGAATAATAAGAAATTTAAAGAGAGATTAATTTTAGCTTATTTTGAATAGCTAGTTTTATAAATAGTTCTTAGTTCTTGTTTTTATGGTTAAATCTAATATACTTCAAATGGGTATGAGATATAAACAATTTTTTAGTCCTAATATAGACAAAGCTAGAGGAACTATGGGGTTAGATGATGCTGTTGCAGATATTACTAATTTTAGACATGTTTTAGGACTGATTAGTAGATGTGTTCCTGATAAAGAAAATTTTCAAGTTGGCCTAAATAATTGTGAAACTTGTTTATGGTATTCTAGAGAAATTACCTGTCTAGAAGATTTAACTAAACCTAAACAAGTGATTCGTTATTTCTTGCAAGAACTACCATTAGATCTTAGGCCATTTGCAATAGGGATTAATCCTAAAGGATTCAGCGATGAAAATTACGTAACTGAACTTGAAACTTATTTGAACGGCCTGGGTAAGACATTATATACTATAAAAAGCGATGAAAGCACAGTAAATAAATTATTAATTCTAACAGTGGGATCTTATAATATAGCAATAAGAAATTTAAAGAGAGATTAATTTTAGCTTAGATAGCTAACCCTATTATTTTTTTAAGAAAGATATTTTTTTATTCGTTATAACCTTGCATAAATCCGTCTTCTTCTATGTCTATTGTGTCATCTGTGACTTCGTTATACAAATCTCTTTCTTGATATACATCACCATCTTCATAGTCTATCTCATCCATAATCAATTAAATTACAAAATTTTTTTAAAGCTTTTGGAAAAAAGATAAATTTTATAAGCTGATTATTCAATTGGTAGTAAATAATGAAAATTCTCAAAAATAACAAAGTTTTAGTCCAAAATGCTAAGTTTGTTAATCCTGGTAAAGGTCTAATGTTTAGTAAAAAGTTAAAAGCTAACCAAGCAGTTGTTTTAGATGTAAGGAAATATTCTGGAGCTATTCATATGTGGTTTGTTTTCTTTAGTATAGATGTGATATGGTTAGATGAAAAGTTTAAAGTAATTGATGTAAAACACAATGTTAAGCCGTTTACTTGTTATTTAAAGCCTAAATCTAAGCCAAGGTATGTAATAGAATTAAATTCTGGAAGTTTTAATTTTGAAGTTGGGGATATAATTAAGTTTGATTAAAAGAAAGATTAATAAACTAAACTTATTGTTTTAATATTATGAGTTTACAGATAATAGGCATAGGTGGTTATAACGAAGTCGGAAAAAATATGACTTTGGTTAAGTATAATGATGAAAGTGTTATTCTTGATATGGGTTTTCATTTACCTAGTTTAGTTGATTTTGAAGAACAAGGCGGGGATAGAAGAAATTTAACAACAAAAGGGCTACAAAAGCTAGGAGCAATTCCAGATGATTCTTCTTTGAATTCTTTTAAAGATAATATTAAAGCTATAGTTCCTTCTCATTGTCACTTAGATCATGTTGGTGCAATTCCTTATTTAGAAAAAAATTATAATGCAAAGATTATTGGTACTCCTTATACTATTGAAGTTTTGAAAAGTTTAGTTCAAGATGAAAACTTGAAATTAAGAAATCCTTTGATTGTTAATAAAGCGGGTTCAACTATTGAAGTTTCTAAAAATATTAAAGTAGAATTTATCAATACTACACATTCTACTCCGGATACTGTTAATGTTGCAATTCATACTCCTGAAGGAATTGTTTTGTATACTAACGATTTTAAATTAGATAATAATCCGGTTATAGGAAAAAAACCTGATTATGATAGACTTAAAGAGTTAGGTAAAGAAGGTAAAGTTAAAGCATTATTGTTGGATAGTTTATATTCTAATCAACCTATGAAAACTCCTTCTGAAAGTGTTGCTAGAGAAATGTTAAAGGATGTTATGTTTGGAGCGGACAATGAAGGACATGCAATGATGATAACTACTTTTGCTAGTCAAATTGCAAGACTTAAAAGTGCGGTAGAATTTGGTAAAAAATTAGATAGAAAAATAGTTTTTTTGGGTAGATCATTAGTTAAATATAGTAATGCTGCAATCAATGTTGGTTATGGTGGATTTATGGAAGATGTTGAAATTGTTACTTATGCTAGACAAGTAGAAAGAAAATTAAAACAAATTGAGAAAGATAGGTCTAAATATTTAGTAGTTTGTACTGGTAATCAGGCTGAGCCAGGTTCAATATTAACAAGAATCGGCAGCAAAAAATTACCCTTTAAATTTGTGCATGATGATCACATAATATTTTCATGTAAAACTATTCCAGTTTCTCCAAATATTGAAAATAGACAAAAATTGGAAAAACAATTAGCAAAAGAAGGAGTTAGAATATTCAAAGATATTCATGTTTCAGGTCATGGTGCTAGAGAAGATGCTAGAGATATGATTGATTTAGTGAAACCTCAAATGATAATACCTAGTCACGGTGATGTAGCCCATATAGGCGGAATTACCGAATTAACTGAAGTTTTGGGTTATAAAACTGGTAAAGATTTACAATTTTTAGGAGATGGAAAAACCATAAATATAAAATGAAAACTAATAAAATTGTTTATTTGTTTTTGCTTGTAGTTATTTTGTTAAACTTCTTTTTATTTATATTCAATGTTTATAATTTCATAATCTTTTGGATTTTGATATTAGTTGTTTTTGTAATAAATTCTATGTTACGGAGGAAAGATGAGCGGGCCAGGAGATGGAAAGAAGCTTATAAAAAACGTAAAGGTTTACATACACACAAAGGGTAAATTGATGGCTAATGTTACTCATATTGACATTGAGTCTGATGAGATTTCTAAAATAATTAAAGAAGGAGAAACTACGTTTGTCAAAGGCAAAAAAGGCGGAGTTTTTATTGCTTTAAAGAAAGATATGATTAATCGAGCTGAGAAGAAATAAATTTATATATCTTAATATTAATTTTTTATTATGAAAATTATGGTGATAGTGTTAATTCTATTAGTTTTACCTATTTGTTTTGCTAAAGAGGTTAATATTATTGAAACTTTTGAGAGTGAGAAAAATATTGGTGAAACTACTTATTATTATGCTGGTGCTAAATTAATTGCAACTAAGAATAATGATAATATTAATTATGAATACCAAGATAGATTAGATTCTGATGTTGAGTCTGATAGTTTACCTTTTGGTGAGGAAGTTAATTCTAATGAAAGATTTAGTTTTACTGGAAAGGAATTAGACGAAGAATTGTATTATTTTAATGCTAGGTATTATGATTCTAAGATTGGAAGATTTACTTCAGTAGACCCAGTTCCTACAGAACCAGCTTATCAATATGTACAAAATAATCCTACAAACTTATTTGATTCTACGGGTAGTGCTGGTACATCAGTTCGAAATAAACTTATAGATGTTAACGTTTTTATTATTAATCCTACACAACAGTATACCAGTAATGGAAGAACATATGTTACAGATGTATACGGTGGAAATAGAGTTGCAATGTCCAGGGCTTTGAGAGATTATGATGCTAAAATATATATGGGATACATGTCTCTTGCAGAATCGTCTTATATACATTTTGTATCTGGGCATAGCGTAGGTGATGGGAAAGTGTATGGTGATATTCGTAAATCAAAATATTATGATTTATCTCAACTAAGTGAAGATACAAACACTTTAGCAGTAGTCTATAGTTCTTGTCATACTGTGCTCGATCCTTCATATAAATTGGCTTTTGATAGAGACAAGATTTTAGCTCATACTGATAGGTTTAATAATATTAAGTTAATCCTTGGTTTTGAATCTGGTGCGCCGCTTTTTGATAGTGAAAGATTACAAGATGTAAGTGGAAAATTAGTAGAATTAATACTTTCTGGAAAATATTCTGAGGCGGCTGAATTGTGGATAAGTAGTGTTGAAACATTAAATAATGGTGAATTTAATCCGTTCAATAGTAGGGGAGATTTTATTTATTTCAAAGATGAAGAAGACTTTCATTATGGTGGCTCTGCTTTTATAAAATCTGGAGATTCTTGGTATTATCTTTCTAGTACTGTAAAAAAACCGAAATATGTTTTTTCAGAAGATGCAGATGTAGCTAACTTAGGAACACAATAATTATTTTAATTTAGTTGAAAATTTTCAGGTAAATAACCAATTATACCTACAGTACTTTTCATTCTTAACTTTTTTACCAACAAACTCATACCTTCTTCTGAGATTGCAACACATCCAATAGTCCAGTCTATATTATCTGGTCCAGAATGAATTTCTATGTAACTTCCTGGGCTGTTTATTTCATCTGGAACTAAACCTTTTGATTTTGCTTCTAAAAATTCTTTTTTGTCGTTTGAAGTGGGATAATTCAATAATAATGCTAGACCGAACCGACTAGTTTTTCCTGGAGTACCATCTTTTACTTCATCTATTCTATATACTCCTTCTGGGGTTTTTCCATCCCCTTCGTATAATTTATCTCCTTCTGGTTTTATACTTAATCCAACATTAAAAGTAGTGTCTATAGAACCATTTTGGAATAGATATGCTTCCCTATCTTGTTTGTTCACAAGTAAAGAATAACCACTTCTTCGCGAATCTTCTATTACTCTCCTTACTGTTTCACTATATCTTCTATCTTGTTCCAAATTCAATGATTCAGAATAACTTTGTGTGCTTAATAACAAAGTTGCTACACTTAGTAAATTTATTAACTTTCCCATAGTAGTGATACAAACGAACTATTTATAAGAGTTTTGATATAAGACTGATTTGACGAAAGCCAGATTCTAAAATAACTGTTTTAGTACAATTATCTTTATTTATACTTAGCTTTTTTATTGCTTGTGACATTTATATCTATAGCTGGAAATATTGGTAGTGGAAAGTCAACTTTAGCTAGACAAGTAGCTGAAAGGTTTGGTTATAGACTCTTTGTTGAAAGTACAGAAAGCCCATTATGGACAAAATTTTACAAAGATGTTGAAAATGAAGTAAAGCCTTCTGAATATGCATATTTGCTTCAAAAACATTATTTGTTAAGTAGATCTGCAACCCAATTAGATATGCAGCATTTTGATGGTAATTCTGTTCAAGATAGGACTATATACGAAGATAGAGAAATCTTTGCTAAACATTTACATAATGCAGGGTTTATTTCTGATTCAAGATACGGGCAATATTTAGATAACTTTGAAATGAGTACTGCGGAACTTAAAAAACCCGATTTATTAATAATATTACATGCTTCTGTTGGAACTTTAAGAAGAAGAATAGAACAGAGACTTGAAAAAGATCCTGGAAGAGAGACTGAAAGGCAATTACTTGACCCAAATAATACTTATCTTGAAGATTTAGGAAGATTGTATAGACATTTTATGAATGATTATGATGGTAAGAAGTTAATTATACCTACTACAGATTTAAACTTTGTAGAAAATCAAAATCATCTTGAAGAAGTTTTAGATATGATTAGAGAAAAAATTTAGTTAGAAATGAAATTTGCGCATATAGCGGATTCACATATAGGTGGATGGTCTGAATTAAAACTAAAAGAATTAGGAATCCAAGCTTTTAATAAAACTATAGATATTTGTATAGAACGTAGAGTTGATTTTGTTTTAATAGCTGGAGATTTATTTAATACTGCACTGCCTTCAATTGATTTGATAAAAAGAGCAACTAGTTCTTTAAAAAAATTAAATGATTATAATATTCCTTGTTATATTATTCCGGGCAGTCATGATTTTAGTCCTTCTGGAAAAACAATGTTAGATGTTTTAGAAAATGCTGGATTAGTGATTAATGTTGTGAAGTTTGAGAATTTTGGAGATAAAATAAAACTTAATTTTGTTAATGATATGAAAACAGGAGTAAAAATTACTGGATTATTTGGGAAATCTGGTGGGCTAGAAAAAAGTTATTATGAATTATTAGACATAACTAATTTAGAGAATGAAAAATCCAAAAAAATATTTATGTTTCATACTACTTTGACTGAGTTTAAACCTGAGCATTTAGCTATGATTTCTTCTGAGCCTGTTGCGATATTACCTAAAGGTTTTGATTATTATGCTGGTGGGCATCCTCACTATGTTTTTAATGAGCATAAAGAAGGTTACGGTAGAATAGCTTATACTGGGCCATTGTTCCCCAATAATTTTGGTGAGTTAGAAAAATTAAGACATGGCGGTTTTTTTATTAATGAGTTTGTTGATAATAAAATACAGTCTGAATTTGTTCCAGTAAAATTGAAAGATACAGTTTCTTATGTTGTAAATTTGGATGGAAAAGATTCTAGTCAAGTTGTTGAATATGTTTTAAATAAAATTGATAAAAATGAATGTCTTGGTAAAATAGTTTTGATTAGGTTAGAAGGAACATTAGAAACGGGAAAACTTTCTGATATTGATTTTAATAAATTTAATGATGAATTAAATGGAGCCTATGTTGTTTTGAGAAATAGTTCTGGATTAAAAATAAAAGAATTTGAAAATTTTGAATTAGAACAAGGTAGTATTGATAAAATTGAAGATAAAATAATTTCTGAGCAAGGCGAAATAGAAAATGATTTGTTTAGGCAATTAATTGATGTTTTGGATAATGAAAAGTTAGAAGGAGAAAAAAATCTTGATTTTGAAAATAGGATATTAGATAGTTCGTTTAAGGTTTTGAGCTTAGAAAATGATAATTAAAAGAATAAAGTTGGAAAATATTAGGAGTTACACTAATCAAGAAATTAATTTTCCTACCGGGAATATATTATTAAGTGGAAATATTGGTAGTGGAAAGACTACACTTTTGTTAGCTATTGATTTTGTTTTATTTGGATTAAGGAAAAGTGATTTATCTGGTAGTGCTTTGTTAAGACATGGTGAACAGAAAGGAAGTGTTGAACTTGAATTTGAAATTGATGATAAGAAAGTTATAATAAAAAGGACACTAAAAAGAGAAAAGAATTCTGTTGCTCAGGGTTCTGGTTTTGTAAGTATAAATGGTGAATTAGTTGAAGGCACTGCTGTGGAATTAAAACAAAAAATATTAGAACTTTTTAATTATCCTATGGAGTCTTTAACTAAATCTAAATCTTTAATTTATAATTACACTGTTTATACTCCACAAGAAGAGATGAAAACTATTTTGCTTGGCGAACCTTTGGAAAGGTTGAATATATTAAGAAAAGTTTTTGGGATTGATAAATATCAAAGAGTATTAGATAATTCTAAAATTGTTGTTTCTGCAATAAAAAATAAAAAAAAGGAGTTTGAAGTTAGAATTCATAATTTGTCTGATAAAGTAAATGAAAGAGATGAGAAAAAAGCAAGAATTAGTATTCTAAAAGAAATAACTAATGAATTAGATATTAAAATAAAAGAAATGAATGAAGAAATATTCAAATTAAATAACGAAATTAAATCTATTGATGATAAAAAAATAAAAAGAGACAAACTTGAGAGAGAATTAGGGATATTAAATAACAACAGTGAAAATTTATTGAATCAGCGAAAAAGAAATAGTAAAGAAATAACTAATTTAAATGATGAAATAAAAATAATAGAAGAAGAATTGAAAGAAAAGAATCAAATTGATGTTGGTTTGATTAATTCTAAAACTGTTGAGATTAATGATAATATTAGGAAATGTGAGATTGAATTAAAAGAAGTCTATAAAAAATTACATCAATGTGATTTAAAGATTAACGAATCTAATAAAGCTAAAAAAGAAATTCAAAGTTTGGAGCATTGCCCTTACTGTAGACAAAATGTTTCTGAAGTTCATAAATCTACTATTATTGAAAGCGAAGAAAAAATTATCAAGGAATATCAAGATATTTTTTATGGGTTAAATGGTAAAGAAGTTGAAATTGAGAATAAAATAAAAGAGTTGAGAACAGAATTAGATGTACTAAACAAACAAAAATCTTCATACGAATTATATAAATTTAAAAAAGAAAGTCTACAAAGAAAGTATGATAGATTAGAATTATTAAACGAAGAACAAAATAATAATAAAGTTAGAATTGGTGAATTAAATATTAAAAAGTCTGAGATTAATAAAGAGTTAGAATTAATTCCAGATCTTAGTGAACAATATTTTAATATTAAAACTAATTTAGATAAATTAATTTATAGTGAGAAAAGACTTTTTTCTGAAAGAGCAGTAAATGAAAAAGAAAATAATTTATTGAATGATACGATTTTGAGATTAGACAAAGAAATACAAAATGATGAAAATATAAAAATCAAAATACTCAAATATTCAAAACTGATGACTTGGTTGGAAAATGACTTTGCAAATGTAATTCAAATTATGGAAAAACAAATAATGATGAAAGTTCATTCTGATTTTGATAGTTTGTTTAAAGAATGGTTTAAAATTTTAGTAAGTGATGAAAATTTGAAAATAAAGTTAGATTATGATTTTACTCCGTTAATTCAGCAAAATGGGTATGACACAGATTATTTACATTTGTCTGGTGGAGAGAAAACTGCTGCTGCTTTAGCTTATAGATTGGCATTAAACCAAGTGATTAATACAGTTATGAGTGATATTAATACTAGAGATTTATTAATATTGGATGAGCCTACAGATGGTTTTTCTGAAGAACAAGTAGATAAAATTAGGCTAATATTAGAACAACTTGGGGTTAAACAAGTAATAATTGTAAGTCATGACCCTAAAATAGAAAGCTTTGTTGATTCAGTTATTAGGTTTGAGAAGGTTAATGGGTTAAGTAAGATTATTAGTTAGCTGTAAAATGAACGTCACCTCAAAAGTTAAAAATCAATATAACTGGTGATGATTTTTTATTTTGTCAGGTTTTGCTTGAATTCCACAAAATCTTAAATATTTGACGATAAGATTCAGCAACATGTTCATTATCAATAATTGTAATAATTGGTTTATCTGCCCATACAACAATAGCAACTTTATTTCCATAAATTGTCGTTTCTGTAAGTGGTTCAAATTTAGTATCAAAAAAACGGACCTTAATTTCTTTATGTTTAATGAGCTTTTTCCAATGTCTAAGCGACTTGTGGAATATCATATGTGCTCTTATCCCATGCTCATGCTGTTTAACGTGTAAATTTTGCCAATAATAAGCAGGAACAATTTCTTCAGATTGAAGGGGGCTACCAAAAACATAGTAATCTAACTTATTTTCTACAATTTCTGTATATATTCTTTTAACTCCTGCTATACCATTAAAAACAGATGCTGTTTCTTTTAACAAAGAACTTTTCTTTGACAAGTCTATCTCTTGTGAAATTTTTTTAGCTAACTCTCTTTGTTTATCCAATTCTTCCTTTTTGGTATCAATAAATTCTACTAATGAGGATGGATTTTGAATTTGATATGTACGATGTTTTCCTTCTATAACTTTAGATAAAATACCTTTATCGCACAACTTTTCAAGAGCTTCATAGGTGTTTGATTTATATAAACCTGTTTCTTGTATTAATCTTTGTACACTTGACGATCCAATTCTCAATAATGTAAGATATAATATAGCTTCAGTGTTAGACAACCCTAATTGTATCAAATCTTCTGTTTTCATAGTAGTAGTAAATCAGTACTACTAATATTTAAATCTATCATTCTAGCAATACTACTTAAGGGTAATTAAAATGAAAATCATAAATAAATTATTAAATATATACAATCAGGATGGAAAAACTTTCTTTTATCATCTGACTAGTGTAGGAATGTCTACAATAGCTGGAGCTGTGACTGCAGGATGTCTAGAGAATGCAGGCTATAGCCCTGCCTTTAATAGTTCAATTACTACAGGAGTTGCAGCAACCAGTTACTGGGGCCCCTTTATAGGATTGCTCGTTAGAAATGAAAAATCTGAGATGAAAGATAAAACCGGGAGATACAACAGAAAAAAAGTAATTTCTAAAACAGCACAATACGCTTCATTTGTTGGGGTGGGAGAGTTTATTTATACAGCTGTTAGAGGCATTATGCAATATCAATTACAAAAAGAGTTAGATGCTCCAACTGCTTCAATTTTAACAGATCTAGCTTGTGCTACAGTATATGGAATATTAGTACCTCCCGTTAGATATGCCCTCAGAGATATTGGAGGAGAAAAAAAATTAGAACAAATTGTTGAACATAACCAAGAATCTGAAATACCTATGACAGGAGTTGAACATTAATATGGGAGATTATAACAATTTTGCTGAGATATATAGGAAAAAAACATTTGAGTTAGAAGCAAAATCAAGAAAACACTTTTATTCCCTATTACCATTTAATTTGAAAAACTCAAAAATTTTAGATATCGGCTGTGGTTCTGGGCAGGATGCAGTTTATTATAACCGAATAGGCGCAAAAGTATTTGGGATAGATATATCTGAGAAAGAAATAGAAATGGCTGAAAATCTTAAAGTAGGAATTTTTTCTGTGGGGGATATGAATAAACTTCCTTTCAATGATAGTTGTTTTGATCAAGTGACAAGTTTCTACGCACTTCAGGCCTCACAGAATGTTGAAAGAACAATTATTGAAATGATTAGGGTTGTTAAAAAGGGCGGATTTATTCTGATTCAAACAAAACATCCCTTCAGAACTATTATAGAAGGTTGGAAAAATAATAACAAATTAAATTATTATACCTCTTCTAATGTAACATCACGAATTTTGAAAAATAGTGTGATATTAGATGAACCAAGTCATACGATTATGGATTATTTGTCTAAAGAAATTCTTAATCAAGCTGAATTAATCTTACTTGAAGAGCATTCTGATTTTCCCGCAAGCGAAGAGATAATAAAAGGTTTAATTTACCCAACCTATATGATTCTAAAATTTAGGAAAAAGTAAGTATTTGTGTACATGGCCTAACCAATTTTAGTAATCTGTTTTCTCCTGGCCTCCAGTAAATTTCGGCTCTTTGAGAAAGTTAATGGGTTGAGTAGGATTATTAGTTAATTTTATAAGTTTATCGTGATTCATATTTTTATGGTAAATATCGAAAAAATTGATCAACACGTGTCAAGAGTTAAAGAAGCTGGTTTGGGAGAGATTATTTTATTTTCTGAATCAAGACGTAGAAATGCAATGTATCCTTTTGAAGCAAAATTGGGTGTTTATCGGGGATTTGTTAAAGATACTTATTACCAGGATGGAAGGAGAAAAATTCATGCCACCTTAAGAAACGTTCGAAATGTTAGTTTATCGATTGAAAAAGTACACGGAATATATGTCCCCCACATTTTAGGAGAACCTTCTAATTGTACTTCTATGGGGCTTAGGGACAACGGAGAAGTTTTTGTTGGTCCTGATGAGATTTCAGAACACCTTAAGGATAGAGGAATGGGATTTTTTGATGATTTTTTTATGCAATATGTACAAAGATATGGAGCCTATCCATTATCTTTTTATGGTTAAAATTATAGCTTTCGATGAGATTGATAATATTCTAATGTTATAAACATTTTACTAAACCTTGTTCTTCTAAATCTATTGGGTTTAGTTGTGGGAGAAAAATTCTAGGAATAAACTCTTCGTTTGTATTAATCCTTGCATTATCATACATACATCCTAATACTAAGTCGTTAACTGCTTTTTTGTCTAATACTCTTGGATTTGGCCGGTTTCCAGGGATAAATCCAAAATATAATAAATAATTTTCTAAAGTAATGGGCTTTGCATTTCCACCATGTTCATCTCTTGATGGTGTCTGAAATAAAAATTTTTGCCTTGTTTGAGTTTTAATCTGAGTTATATTTCCTTGTCCTTCAAACCAATAAGTAGATATCTGATACTCTGTGAAATCTCCATGTTTGTTAACTTCTCTATTTTTTAGTTCTACTTCAAATCTTCCAGTATATTCATTTCCTGTTATTTCTACTAACATATTTTTGTTGATTATGAATATATTTATAATACTTATGTTATTCATTAATTTATGGTTAAAATCATTGCTTTCGATGAAATTGATAGTGAAGATATTGTTGAAAGAATAAAACAAGGGGAGATATTTATTTATCCTACTGATACTGTGTATTCTTTGGGGTGTAACGCTTTAAAACCTGCTTCTGTAGATATTATAAGACAGTTAAAACGTAAAGACCCAAGTAAGCCATTAGCTGTGGTTGCGCCAAGTAAACAATGGATATTTAAGAATTTGATAGTAAAAAGAAAAAGTTATATTCAAACTTTGCCGGGTCCGTTTACTTTTGTTTTGAAAATAAAAAAAAGATGTGTGGCAAGAAATGTTAATCCGGGTACAGATGTTTTGGGAGTTAGAATGCCTTACCACCCTTTTACTAAGTTTATCCAAAAAGCGGATGTGCCTTTTATAACTACAAGTATTACTCTTTTTGGTCAAAAACCAGTTAGAGAGGTTAGTAATATACCTAGAAGTTTATTAAAAAAAGTAAATATTGTTATTGATGGCGGTTTTTTAGTTAATCACCCATCTACTGTAATAGATATAACCGAAGATATGGCTAGAATTATTGGTAAAATTTAAATACTAGTAATAAGTTGTATAGTCTAATATGGCAACTAAAAAGAGTGTTTTAATAATTTTTATTTTAATGTTGGTATTTAGCGTAGTAAACGCACAAGATCCTATTGTTAGCCACACAGCAATTAAAGACAAGGCTATACTCGGTGACAAATTCATATTCTCTGTAACAGTAGAGAATCCAAACTCGGAAGATCAATCATACAGATTTTTCATTCCTTCATACCCTATGTTTGAATGGGTTTTTGAACATGATGAGAATGCTATAGATGTGGATGCACATTCAAGTAAGACTTTTGAATTGGTAATGTATCCTTACGATCAGACTAAGAAAAATCCGGGCAATTATGGTATAACATTGAATTTGACTGGTATAACTGATAAAACTATTAGTGTTCCTCATTTATTTAATTTAGAAGTATTATCTTTTGAAAAAGCTTTGACTACAGAATTAGAATTACCTGATACTATCAATCCTAAAAGAGATACAGTTTTCAGAGTTAATATAGAAAGTAATTACGCTTCAGATATAGAAGATTTGAAAGTTGCTTTAAAGAGTGATTATTTCAATCAAGCTGAAGAGATTGGAACTTTAACTTCAAATAGCAAATTAGAAAAAGAATTTTTAGTGCAATTTGATGGTATAATAACTCCTGGAGAAAACGATATACATGTGTTAATTTACAAAAACAATGTATTAGTTTATGATAAGGTGGATAAGATTGTTTTGACTTCGTTTACAGATATTACTGAAATAAGTTCACCTGAATCTGGATTTTTGTATTCAAAAGCTAATCTTGAAAGAACAAACAATGGAAATTCTATAAGTTATGAAACTTATTCTTATAGATTGAATTGGTTTGAAAGAATGTTCACCCAAGTTAGTGAAGATCCTACAACAGTAACTAAAGGTAATGGCTATTATACTTACGAATGGGACTTCAGTTTGAAACCTACTGAATCTAAGACTATAAATATAAAAACAGACTATAGAGCAAGTGCTTTGATAGCATTAATAGTTTTAATTATAGCTGGAGTTTTATACTGGTATTTGAGAAAAGATATAGGTTTGACTAAGAGAATAATATCTGTTCAACATCATCCAAAGGATAGTCTTACAACTGTTAATGTTATGTTGAGATTAAAGAATAAGTCTAAGACAAGAATAAGTAACGTTAAATTAACAGATGTAATGTCTAATGTTGTGGATAAACCATTTAACTTAACTGGTCACAGACCTACAAAAGTTACTGGTGATGCAGCAACAAGATTACTTTGGGACATACCTACTCTAGAAGGAAAATCTGAAATGATTATAACATATAGTGTTAAATGTAAGTCTAGGATAATTGGTCATATTCCAATGCCTAAGGCAGATTTGATGTATGTTAAGGATCAAAGAACAAGAAGATTGAGTTCTAACAGACCAAAGATGTTTAAATAAATTTATAAACTCTTTTTTCTTTTTTATTTATATGAAAAGTTGGAATTTTTTATGGATAATTTTGATAATAGCTATTTGGATTGTTGCTTATTCAATTGTGAATGATCCGTATAATCAAGCTAAACGTGATAAAACTTTTTTAGGTGATAAAGATGCAGAAGTTACAATAATTGCTTTTATTGATTATTCTAATGAAAATAGTTCGATTTCTGAGGAATCTATGAAGTCTATAAGAGAAACATATAAAGATAAAATCAAGTTTATTTACAAGTTCTATAATTACAGCGATTTATCTTTTCAATTAGCTATGGCCGCAGAATGTGCGGCTTCTCAACAAAAATTTGAAAGAATGCACAATTTATTATTTGAAAATTATTACAATATAAGTAATGTAAACATTTATTCTTTTGCTACTCAAATATATTTAAGACAAGATGAGTTTAGAATTTGTATGGACAAACAAATATATGGACAATCTATCTCTAGCGATTACAAGATTGCTGAAAGATTAAAGATTAAGACTATTCCTACAGTATTTATTAATGGACAAAGAATTGAAGGATTAAATAATTTATCTGTTTATTCTGAAATAATTGATAGTGAGTTATAAGATTTAAAATCCAAAACTTTTAATAATGAAGATTTTAGTTAAATTTTATGGTATGTAGCAGATGTAAGACAAGACCGGTAATAAAACTTCCAAATAGTGCGGTTTCTCTTTGTAAGAGTTGTTTTATTAAATACTTTGAAAAAAAGGTTAGAAGAACAATAAGAGAGTATAATATGATAACAAAAGGAGAGGTTATTGCGGTTGGAGTTTCTGGCGGTAAAGATTCTTTAACAACACTACATATTTTGAATCAGATAGTTAAACAACAAAGAACTACTAAAATATTGGCAATCGCTATAAACGAAGGAATTCATGGATACAGAGATAAAACTTTAGATAATGCGGTTAAATATTGTGATAAAAATGGAATAAAATTACATATTTACAGTTTTGAAGAAGAATTTGGTTATAGCTTAGATAAGGCAATTAAGAAATTAAAATTGAATCCTTGCAGTATTTGTGGCGTTTTTAGGAGATATTTATTAAACCAGAAGGCTAAGGAACTAAAAGTTGATAAGCTTGCAACAGGGCATAATTTAGATGATGAAGCACAATCAATTATTATGAACTTTTTTAAGAATAGCACGGAAACTTCGGCTAGATTGGGGCCAGTAACTGGAATAAAATTAGACAAAGGATTTATACAAAGGGTTAAACCATTATACTTTTTGACTGAAAAAGAGGTTATGACTTACGCTTTCTTGAAAGGACTGAACGAAGAGCTAAATGAATGTCCTTATGCGACCGAATCATTAAGAAACGATGTTAAAGAAATGCTTAATGAGTTTAATATTAAATATCCTGCTACTAAATATTCTGTTATTAATTCATTTTTAGATATATTGCCTTTGTTAAAAGAAAAATATAAGAATAACAAACTTAAATATTGTAAATATTGTGGTGAGCCGGCTTCTAACGAAACGTGCCAGGCTTGTGAATATGTAGGAATGTTAAAATGAAAATAAAAGTTTATATTGATAAATTTAAAGAGAGTAAAATTGTGGATTGTGAGAGTATTAAAGAAATAATTAAAAAATTAAATTTAAATCTAGAAGAGTTTATTATTGTTAAAAATGGTGAGTTAATAACTGAAAATACTAAGTTAAAAGATAAGGATGAAATAAAATTCTTGTCTGTAATGTCCGGGGGTTAAAATGAAAAAAAAGATGAGATTAAGTTTAGGATTGTTGATAGTTGTTTTTCTTGTTGCTTTGTTATTAAGAAATGATAAAGTTGATCCTGATATGGAAAACTTTGCAAAGTATTTAAGCGAGCAAGGAATTTCTATGGCTGGAACTGAATGGTGTACACATTGTAAAGCTCAAAAAGAATTATTTGGTGAATCTTTTAAGTATGTAGATTACCATAATTGTGATTTAGACAAACAATGGTGCGCAGATCATGGAGTTAATGCTTATCCTACGTGGGTTTTTCCTGATGCAAATTATCCTGGTGGGAAATCAATAAAACAATTGAAAGAGATGTCTAATTATGGATAGGTATGTAAGACAGGAAATATTTATTGGTAAAAAAGAACAGAAAAAGTTAGAAAAGTCTAAAGTTGTTGTTATAGGGTTAGGTGCGTTAGGTAGCTTAACTTCTGAATTATTAGTTAGAGCTGGAATTGGTGAAATTACTTTAGTTGATAAAGATAAGATTGAGATTGAAAACTTACAAAGACAGCATTTGTATAGTGAAAAGGATGTGGGCAAGTATAAAGTTAAAGTTGCTAAGAAAAAGTTATGTGAAATTAATTCTAATGTTATTGTAAAAGTAATTGTTGATATGTTAAATGAAGATAATTTGAATGTTTTAGAAAGTGATTTAGTTCTAGATTGTACTGATAACTTTGAAGCTAGATTTTTGATAAATAAATATTGTGTTAGACATAAGATTCCTTGGATTTATGCTAGTGCAATTAGGGATAAGGGTAATGTTTTAGTTGTTAAAAATTTGTGTTTTAATTGTGTTTTTGGTTATAGAAAAACATTTGAGAAATGTGCTTCAGTAGGAATTTTAAACACTATTACTAGTTTAGTTTCTAGTGTTCAAGTCAATGAAGCTCTTAAATTGTTGACTGGTAAAAAGTATGAAAAAGAGCTACTTAGGTTTGATTTGGGTAGCAATGAGTTCACTAAAGTAAAAGTTAGCAAAAAGAAGAATTGTGAAGTATGTGGATGAACTTTGTGACTACTATTGAGTTATTAAAACAGAAAGGTTTATAAAGAGATATTATGTTCTTTTTGTTATGGTAGATATAGAACTTACGGATTTTATTGGAAATATTTATGAACGATTCGGTCTAATACGTAAAGACGGAATAGTTGAATCAATATGGGGTTCTGAACGAACTAGGGTAAATATTCCGGTGTATGAAAGAAACAGACATATTGATAATATGCCTTTAACTGCATACATGGTATTAGCAGAATTAGATTATTTGGGTGGAAGAGCAAGAGTTCCTGATATGTTTAATGATTGTGGTTTATCTGGGTCTATGAATGGTCACATCGCCGGGATATTAGCATGTTTAGCGCGTCGAAATTTTATAGAAACTAATGCATCAATATCTGCTCGAGTGTTATCTGAAATGGGAAATGGAATTAAACATATTGAAACTCCAGATGGTTGTACTCATTTGTTAACAAAAGGTGGAATTGTACGTCATATTAGTACTGGTGGACCTCCAACAGGAATGTTTGCAAATTTATATATGTTAAAGGATCTCTCGCCCTATCATATCTGTGTGGACTAGTTAGAAATAATTAATTTTTTAAAAATGTATTTGAATGTTCTACTAAACTATTCAATGAAATTATATCTTTAATTCATGAAAAATATGTGGATGAGCCCACCCGGATTTGAACCGGGGACCTATTCGGTGTAAACGAATTGCGCCACCAGACTACGCCATAGGCTCATACTATTTTATAGTCTCAAGTTTTTTTAAAAAGGTTTCTATTTCTTTAATATTATAACATTACTACGACCTTTCTTTATTTTCTCTATTAAGTTCTTATGTTCTAGTTCAGTTATTATTAAACTTAGCTTAGCTTCTGACATTGCTAGGGATTTTCTTATATCTTTTTGTGTTGTCCTATTATTATTTTTCTTTATAAAATCTAAAACTATATCTGCTTCGTCCTTTTCAAGAATAATCTCTTTTTTAGATTTCTTTTTTTTGAAAAACAAAATTAATAGTACTATTAAAATTAGATTGAATCCTATTAAAATATAATATTTTAAATTGTTAGTTTCATCTAAATCATTCAAATTTATATCTTCTGGGGCATCTTCTAGCTCAGGAAACAATATTAAATCTAATCTGAACGTTCCTTCTTGTTCTATTTCGATTTGTTCGGTTGTAGAAGCTATTGTTATGTTTCCTACTAATTGTTGGGCAGTTAATGTGTAAGTGCCAGGAGTTAATTCAAATGAGTACATAGAGTCTGTTGAAACCATACTTTGTTTTGGTGTGGAGTCTACTGTAATCAAAACATCAGATATACTGTCTAACTCAAAGTCATATATATTTCCTTGTAATGTAGCACCATTTACAAAATTAATACATAAAGCTAATAATAGTGTTAAAATTATCTTGTTCATTTAATATTTTTTTAATGTTTTAGCTTAAAAAGATTTCGAATTAAAGCTTTCTAAAGCTTCATAAAGCGTTTTTTGAAAGTATCTTTATAAAGAATTGAACGAGTAAGATACAATGGAGGTTTGCAAAATGAAACAAATAATTGCATTATTAGTATTAAGTTTATTTTTGTTTAGTATAACTCCTGTTGATGCTAGACAAGAGAGAAATGAAGAATGGGAAAAGAATATGATACAAAATTATCAACAGTCTATTGAAAAATATAAAAATATAAGAGAAGAATGGGAAAATGAGAAAAATGAGTTTGAACAAGCAAAGGAAAAATTAAAGAGATTTGATAGATTGAATGACAACGAAAAAGCTAATACAACTGAGAGAATAAGTAACTTTTTATTAAAAACTTTAGATAGAATGGATTCTCACTTGGATATTTTGGAATCTTGGGCAGAAAAAGTTAATATAACTGAAGAAAGAAGGACTCAGATTTTAGAAGATATAGCTGACAAAAGAGAAGAAATTGATGGATTCAGAAGTGAAATAGAAGGTGCTACAACAGTTGAAGAACTGAGAGCAATATCTAAGGATATTAAAGAATCTTGGAAAGGTTTTGTGCCTAGTATAAAAAGAATATCTGGTGAATTATTAACTGAACGAATTGGTGAAATAATAGAAACTAGTGAAGAACTTTCTGTTAAAATGCATAACCAATTAGATAATTTAAGCCAAAATGAAAGTGAAGTTCAAGATATGCAAGAATTACTTGATCAATATGATGAACATATAAGATTGGCTAGAGAAAAATATGAATTAGCTATGGACACATATGAGCAAATAGACAATAACACGAATGCATCTAATATGTTTGAACAAACTAAAGAGTATTTATCAGAAGCTAGAGAACAATTAAAAGAAGCGCATCAAATTTTGAAAGAATTAGTTAAAGATTATAGAGAGTTCACAAATGTGGCCATAATAGATGACGAGGATGATGATGAAAACGAAACTGAAAATGAAACTGATGATGACTTAGATGATGAGAATGAAACTGAGGAAGATTCAGAGGATGAGAATGAAACTGATGACGACTTGAATGATGAAAATGAGAGTGAAGAAAATGAATCTGAAGACTAGTTTGATTGTTTTGTTTTTGGTATTAACTCTGTTTGTGTATGGTTGTGCTAGTAATGATCCTGTGGTTCAAACCCCGGATATAAGTGAACAAACTGGCGAAGTTACAAACGATTTGAGTGATTTTGACCAAATTGATCAGGATTTAGGACAACTAGAAGATATCAACGTTGATGAGTTAGATTTCTAACTTTTTCTTTTTTATTTTTCCGAAACATTTATAAGATATTAATTAGAGCTTTATAAATATGGAAGAGTTAACCCCTGAACAAATTAAAGCTTTAGAAAAGAAACAAAAGGAAATTAAAGAAAAGCTTGATGTTTTACAAAAGAAGTTATTAAAGGGGTATAAAAAAGAAATTCTTGGTTTGGCTTTATTGCCTCCAAAAAAAGATGAAAAAGATAAAATTAATGTTCTAGTTGTTTTGGATGATTCTAAATTCGAGCAAGGTCCAGATTATAAGATGAAAGATAAGATTAGCCCAGAACTAATAAAAATAGCTAAGTTATCTGATGAAAAATTGTGGTTAGAAGTAATGACTGTCAATGAAATGAAAGAATCATTTTTTGATGGTAAATATGAATTGTTACAATTAATTGCTATTTCTGCTATACTATATGATCCTATGGATTTTCTTGGTGCCTTAAAAATATCTGAAGTTCATAAAACAATGACATTAAAGAAATTTGAAAAATATATTGTTTGTTATATAGCTGCTGGTTCTTTGTTTAGAGGAGAAAAATCTAATGATATAGATGTTTATGTTATAGTTGATGATACAGATGTTAAAAGGATGTCTAGGGCAGAATTAAGAGATAAGTTACGTGGTTTAATATTAAGTATGGGCTTTGAAGCTGAAGCAATAACTGGAATAAAAAAACAATTCCATGTGCAAGTTTATATTTTAACTGATTTCTGGGAATCTGTGAAAGATGCTCACCCAGTTATATTCACTTTCTTAAGAGATGGAGTTCCAATATATGATAGAGGAGTTTTTGGACCTTGGAGATTATTATTAAAGATGGGTAGAATAAGACCTAGTCCTGAAGCTATTGATATGTTCATGGAGACTGGTGATAGATTATTAGATGCTGCTAAAGGTAAATTATTAATGATTGTTGGCCAAGATTTATATTACGCAGTGTTGAACCCTGCACAGGCAGCTTTAATGTTATATGGATTAGCACCACCAACTCCGAAAGAAACTATAAAACTATTAGAAGAAGTATTTGTTAAGAAAGAAAAAATTTTGGAACAGAAATATGTTGATATGTTAGAGAGAATTAGATTATTCTTTAAAGATATTGAACATGGTAAGATAAAGAGTATTACTGGTGCTGAAATTGATAAATTAATAACTGATAGTGAAGAATTTTTAAAGAGAATTAATACTTTATTCAAACAAATAGAAAGAAAACGTGAGAAAGAAACGTTTGAAGTTATTAATAAAGAAATGAATAGATTAGTTGTTAGTTCTATGGATGAATCTGGAGTTAAATACGCAACTTCTGAGTTAGGATTTAGAAAATTCTGTATGAAAGAAGGTTTACCTGAAAAATTAGCTGATGATTTTAAATCATTTAACAAATCTTATGAAGAATTTAAGAATAAGAAATTAACTAAAGCGGAATCTGATGCTGTAAAAAGAGAAGCTAGAACATTTATTAGAGTGCTAGAAGATCATACACAAAGGAAGAAGTTTTTAGGTGTTGAAAGAGCTAAAGTAAGGTTTAAGCACGGTAATAAGATGGGTGAAATATTATTATTAAAAGATGTTGCATTTATTGTTGAAGATGTTGCAGCTAAGGAAAAAGATATTAAAAAAGCTACAATAGTTAACGGTAGATTAAAAGATGTTAAAAAAAGTGATATAATAGAAATGGATAAAGTTTTGATTGATACTGAAATTCCAAAAATATTGTCTGTTAAAGAAAGTCTTTTTGAAGATTTAAAGAAAATAGTTGGAAAAGATATAGAAATTATCTTCTAGTTCTTTGTGATGGGTCTCTTCTTGTATTAGATCTATCGCCCTTTGTTCTTTCTTCACGATTTGTATCTCTATTTGTAGGTGTGTAATCTCTTCTAGGAGGAATATCTTTATATCTTACATTAGGAATTATATTATTTTGGGGGTATATTATTCTGTGGGGGTTGTAGTATAATACTATTTCATGTCTGTGGCAATCTGTGCATCTATCAGTTTCTATTATTGTTGGATAAATAGGATGGTACTCACGTATTTCACTATGGTAAGGAGCGCAACTTGTTAGAGCTAATAATCCTAATGCATAAAATTTATTGCTTATTTTCATATTGTAATATTAAATAAATAACTATTTAAATCTTGGTTTTACGGGGTTTTGAAGAGAGAAAACTTTATAAACCAATAACTTAGTCCAATTTAACAATGGAAGGCGTTATTATAGATTATAGGGGAAGTCATAAAACTCAACACCCAATGAATCAAATGATTATAAAAGTTGAGACTATTGATTCCAAAGAACAAGCAGGTAGTTTATTAAAAAAAGCTATTGTTTGGACAAGTCCTGCAGGTAAAGAAATTCATGGAGTAATATTAAAAGAACATGGTAACAAAGGTGCAGTAAGAGTAAAATTTGAAAAAGGTTTACCGGGTCAAGCAATTGGTACCAAAGTTAAATTAAAGTAAAATGGCAACATTAAGAAAAGGTTGTTGTTACAAACATGTAACAAGAGCGTATACAAGAAAATCTAAGTATAAAGCTAAGAGTTTCATAAAAGCTATTCCTGCTTCTAAGATAGTTAGATTTCATATGGGAGACCCAAAAGGAGAGTTCCCTAAAAAAGTTATGTTAATTACTAAAGAAAGAATGCAAATAAGACATAACTCTTTAGAGTCTGCAAGAGTTTTAGTTAATAGACATTTACAAAAATCATTTGGTAATAAAGGCTATCATTTTTTAGTTCATTTATATCCTCATCATGTTCTCAGAGAAAATAAGATGTTAACAGGTGCTGGAGCAGACAGAATGCAGAAAGGTATGCAGAAATCATTTGGTAGAGCGGTAGGCCTTGCTGCACAAACTAGAGTTGGTACTGTTGTTTTTACAATCTTTGTTCCTGAAGCTAATGTTGTTATAGCTAAAAAATCTATGGAAATGGCTAGAGCGAGAATGACTGGAACTTATTCTGTAGTTGTTGCTTAAATAGTTAAGTTTTTAAACTAGACTTTGTTCGTTTTTTTATGGAAAGATTAGAAGACCTTTTACCCATTATGGGCGTTTGGGATGCAAATAAAAATATATTGAGAGTTGGGGTATCAGATGAATTGCCTTTGGCAACATGGGATACTTGCTTAATAGCTCCTACTTTTTTTGTCCATGGAAATGCTTATGTAACATATCTTAAACAAATGGATCATCCTATAAATCCTTATGTAAGTGAGCAACATCCATTGATAAATTATGCAGTTTTTGTGATAAAAGATATTGAAGGCAAAATAATTTTTACGGATAGTGAATAGTTTTGGTTATCGTGTAATATATATTATTTCTGTCAATAATGCTTAAATAGGCATTCAATTTACTAGAAGTATATGAAACTCGAAATAGACACATATGATGCTTCTTTAATCTATGATTTGTTTCCGATAGAGAGACAATCTATGCATACTGAATATAAAGCTACTGAAGGATCTGCAATAACTTTCGATGGAAGAACTCTTAGTAAAGTATATGGAGTTCCAGAGACTATGAACTTTAATGTTAAAATAAATTCTAAAGAACAAGTTGCAAATTTTGTGGAATGGTTGTTCCCTAGAGTAAAACAAAAAGCAATATCTGTAAGATTAAATAAAAGAATAGTTGACTATTTAGACAAAGATATGTTAAAGAGAAAAATAGAAGACGAATATAATAGAATTTTAGAATAAAAAATTATTTCATCTTTTTTAAACTTGAATTTATGCTTGTTAATTCATCGTGTTGAACTTTAGCTTCATCTGCCCAGTGTGAAAAACCAGCATCTCTCATTACTTTTACTAATTGAGCTAAATAGATTATTTGTAAATCTCTTGGCTTTTCGTTAAAGTAGTGAACAAGTTCTGCTGAGTCGCCAGTCCATTTTCCTAACTGTTGATTAAGAATATTTAGTCTTTTGATTATTTCTTCTTTCTTTTCAAAAGCTTGAGAAGTTCTGAACTTGTGTAATTCACTTATAATTTTTGAACCTGAATTATAGCAATCTTCACATAATTCACCCGCTTTTATTGTTCGGCCCATGTTTAGTTGGCCAACTCTTGTTCCACACATTAAACAACTTGATCCCATTTATAACACACTCCTTTTGTTTTTTTAGTTAGTCTCTCTTTTTAAGCATTACTGTATAATATTGTTAGTTTTGAATATTACTTTTTGGACTAATTACTCTAAATGAAGGTTCGTTTTGATTATTAAATCTTTTGTCTATATATTGAAAAATAGCAAAAAATTTATAAAACCCTAATAGCTAATTATCATGAAAAAGAGGTAATGTTATGAAAAGTATATTATGGTTTCAAGAGATTTCTAAAGATGATGGTGCGTCGGTAGGTGGTAAAGGTGCTAATTTAGGAGAGATGTATAACGCCCATTTTCCAATTCCAAATGGTTTTGTTGTTAGTTCTTATGCATATAAAAATTTTCTAGAAGTTAATAAATTACAACCTGAAATAAATAAAGTTTTAGTAAATACCGACGTGGATAATAATGAACAATTGCAAAAAGCAGCACAACAAGTTCAAAGTATAATTTTAAAAGCTCCAATACCTGCGGAGTTAAAACAAGAAATTAAATATGCTTATGAAAATTTAAATGTTAGTTTAGATTTAATGAATGTTTCTAAAAAAACTATAAGTTTTGTTAACTTACCTAAAGAATATCCTTTTGTTGCTGTAAGGTCGAGTGCAACTGCTGAGGATTTACCAAATTTTTCTTTTGCTGGGCAACAAGCAACTTATATTAATATTAAAAATTTTGAAAATGTTATACAAGCAGTTCATCAATGTTGGGCTTCTTTGTATACTGCAAGAGCTATTTACTACAGAGAAAAAAATAATTTTGAGCATGAAAAAGTTTTGATAGCGGTAGTTGTGCAAAAAATGGTTGACTCAGATAAAGCAGGAGTTATGTTTAGTATGAATCCTGGAACTAATGATAAATCTGAAGTTATTATTGAAGCTAGTTTTGGTTTTGGTGATTCGGTTGTTTCTGGTGCGGTTTCTCCAGATAGATATGTAATTGATAAAGAAAGTTTAAAGATAAAAGATGTTAAGATAGGTAACAAATTATTTATGTTTTATAGAGAACAAGCTAGTGGAAGAACTAATAAAAAAATGTTAGCTCCAGACAAAGCAGTTAGTAGAGTTTTGACTGATTGGGAAGTCGCAAAATTGGCTAGTCTAGCTAAAAAAGTTGAATCTCATTATGATGCTCCACAAGACATGGAGTTTGCTATTGAAAACAGTTCTATATTCTTAGTTCAAACAAGAGCGATTACTACAAATGAAAAAGTTTCTTCTAAAAATGCAGAAGAGGAAGAAGAAGCAAAAGAATTGAGTAATGAAGAACCAATTTTGAAAGGTATCTCTGCTTCTCCTGGGATTGGTAGTGGTCATGTTAAAATTGTTGAAGACGCTGATGATTTAGACAAAGTAAAACATGGAGATGTTTTAGTTGCACGAATGACTAATCCTGATTATGTTGCAGCAATGGAAAGAGCTAGTGCAATTGTTACAGATGAAGGTGGACAAACATGCCATGCTGCAATAGTATCTAGAGAAATGGGAATTCCTGCTGTTGTTGGAACTGGAACTGCTACTAAAGTTTTGAAAGAAAATGATTTGATTACTGTTGATGGTAAAGCAGGTAAAGTTTACAGAGGAGCTAAAGAAATTAAGAAGGAAGAAATTAATATTGAAGAAAGGCCTGCTGAAGAAATCAATGTAAGTCATACTCATGAGCTTGAACCTACTGTTACTAAAATAAAAGTTATTGCTGATTTCCCAGACTTAGCACACAAAGCAGCTGCTACTGGTGCTGAAGGTGTTGGTTTGTTAAGATGTGAGTTTATGATGTTATCTGGAAAAGAACATCCTGGTTATTTAATTGAAAACGGAAGAAAAGAAGAATTAGTTAAAAGGTTAGAAGAAGGTTTAACCAAAGTTTGTACTGCATTTAAAGGAAAAACTGTTTGGTATAGAAGTTTAGATGCAAGAACTGATGAATTTAGGGATATGGTTGGTGGCGAAAATGAACCTAAGGAAGATAATCCTATGATGGGTTGGAGATCTATTAGAAGAGATTTAGATCAACCTGAATTATTTAAAGCACAATTAGAAGCTTTGAAACGAGTTAGAGATAAAGGGTTTAAAGAATTGGGATTGATGTTACCTATGGTTACTCATTTAGAACAAGTTAGACATGCTAAAGAAGTTGTGAAAGAGATGGGCTTGGAAGATATGGAGTTTGGTATTATGGTTGAGACTCCTGCTGTGGTTCAAATGATGGATGAATTTTGTGATGAAGGTATAGACTTTATTAGTATTGGTACTAACGATTTAACTCAGTTTACATTAGCTATTGATAGAAATAATGCTAGAATACAGAAATGGTATAATGAAATGCATCCTGCAGTGTTAAAAGAGATTAGACACATAATCAAGACTTGTAAGAAACATCATGTTAAAACAAGTATTTGTGGCCAAGCTGGAAGTAATGCCGAGATGGCTAAGTTTTTAGTTGATACGGGAATAGATGAAATAACTGTAAATGTTGATGCTGTGTCTACTATAAATAAGATTGTGGCTGATGAAGAAAGAAGATTAGTACTAGAAGCGGCTAGAAAATGACTAAGATTGATCTATGTCCTGAATGTGGGCACGAACTACACGAAGGGCAGCATAAATTTGAAGATGGTTTCTATATGACTAAGTATTGCAAAAATTGTGGGTTTAAAGAAGAGATGCCTGAGAAGTTGTAACTACTTCCTTTCTGTTTTGTGGGGTAAACTGCATTTCCAAACAAATGTTTAATCTAAATTTGGAAAATATCTAAAAATCCATTCTTTACTAAACTCCATAGAATCTAGTGAGTTAATCATAAATCCAAATTTTTCTTTTATCTGTTCTTTAATCTTCTTTAGTTCTTCCATACCTTTTAAATGCATCTCAATTTCTATATCTGCCCCGTTTAGATATTCTACATCATAAACCGTATTTGGGATATTATGTAAATATTCTTTTAATTGATTAAAATCATCCTTATTATAATTTTTAAGATCAAAATGGATTCTATAATAGACATATCCTGTTTTTGAAGTATCAATGAAAGGTCTAAATCCCAAAATCACATTGTTTTTCACTAGTTTTTTTAATCTTTCTTTTAACGTATTAATGCTTAATCCGGTTTTATCCATCAATTTGATAAATGACATATCTGATTGCAAAGATAATGTTTTTAATATCAAAAGATCTTTTTCATCTGGGTTAGTTACCTTGCTAAATGTTTTTCTTTTTCGGTATGTCTTATTCTTATGTATTAAGTAGTCTTTAGGAAAATGATTTAGTTGAGTCATAACACTAAATTGGTATTTGTTTATTATTTTATTAAATCTAAATAATAACTCTTTAAACATAGAATAAAATTCTTCTTCATTCTTTATAATAAAAACGACATCCTTATCCCATCTCCCCTCAACATCAAAATACCACATAACATTTTTTAAGTTCATTATATATTCATGGAACATATTCATTTCTTCTTTTGTAGCCGAGCTAAACAAGAAAAAAATTCTAAAAATTTTTAAATTCATTGCTAAAGGATTTATTTCAGTAAAAAACCCCTTTATTACCCCTTCTTTTTTTAATCTTTCAAAACGATATAATGCAACATTTCTATGCACTCCAATTTGTTTTGCTAAGGAAGATATGCTAGCTCTTGAGTTATTATCTAAAGCATATAATAACTTTTTATCTAATGCATCAAATTCTTCCATATTATTATATAAATTTGTTATAATATATAAACTTTTTGATTATTTGCACAAGAAATTGATAGATGGTTTAATATAGTTATGAATTCACTACTATTGTATAACAAATAAGTCACGGTCAAAGACTCTAAAGTGGCAGGATAATAAAAAATGATAAATCATGATATTAAACCAACAGGAATTGCTTCCGCTTACGTTGAAGCACCATTTGATATAGCCTTAGAAGAATTAGAAGAAGCAGGCTACAAACCAATTTCTTTAGAACAAAATGCAAGATTAAGAATCCAGCAAGGTAAAGGCGCTGATGTTTCTAGAAAGGGAAATTGGACAAGAGAAGGATTTATTTATATCCCTGGTGCAGACAAAGTTAGAATAGTTAG
>PNOQ01000048.1 GCA_013824915.1 Nanoarchaeum sp.
TCGTGCATAGGCGAGTTACATCAAATTGGTTCCTACAAACTATTAGGTGGATGACTTGGCTCGGATTGCTGAGGAAGACTGTGGCAAGCAGCATTATGCTTGGGCTAGGCGCACGCAGCCATTGAACCCAAGATCGTTGAATTGGACTTCCAGTCTTATAGACAATCTGCAAAGATAGGGAACGCGGGAAATTGAAACGTCTTAGTACCCGCAGGAAAAGAAATCAATCGAGATACGGCTATTATCAGCGAGAAAACGTCGTACAGGGCAAACCGAATCTTTTATCGAAAGATAAGAGAAATGTGGTGTTAAGGCTAATCTTCTGTCCTCGCTAATCAACTCAAACTTCTTTGGAATAAGAGATCATAGAGGGTGACAATCCCGTAGAGATAAATTGGCAAGACTTGATTAGTTCTAGAGTAGGGCGCATTGGAAATTGCGTCTGAATTCGTGGGGCATCAACCCATAACCCTAAATACAAACCGAGACCGATAGAGAATTAGTACCGTGAGGGAAAGTTGAAAAGTACCTATAACAGGGAGTTAAAAGACCTGAAACCTAATAGTGATAGTATGATGCTGCTCTTCGGAGTTGCATCGTACGTTTAGAATAACGGGCCAGGGAGTGTATTTGAGTGGCAAGGATAAATGTGTTAAACATGCATCCGTAGCGAAAGCGATTTCCCGCAGGTAACGAGGGGAGAGGTGCTAATCCGCCTTAAGTCACTTGAGTACGACCCGAAACCAGATGATCTATCCTTGGACAAGGCGAAGCGGAGGTAAAACTTCGTGGAGGCCTGAAGAGGTGCTACGTGCAAGTGTTCTTCTGATCTGAGGATAGGGGTGAAAAGCCAATCGAATCTGGTGATAGCTGGTTCCTGCCGAAATAGGCCGTAGTCTAGTCCTTGTGGAGATAGTATAGATGGTAGAGCCACGGATTTGAGATTTTGGGGGAGAAATTCCTCGGTCTCTTGTTCAACTCCAAAAGTCTATACATCGTAGAAGCAGGGAAACGCTGGTAGGCGGTAAGCGACTATCAGGAGAGGGGAACAACCCAGACTACAGTTAAGGTCCCTAAATATTGATTAAGTGTGAAAGGGTGAAGGGTGTATAATACCTAATACAGATGGGAGGTAAGCTTAGAAGCAGCTACCCTTTAAAGAAAGCGTAACAGCTCACCATTCTAGGTATTATGCCCCGAAGATGGACGGGGCTAAATCAATTACCGATACTGTAGTTCTCCGAAAGGAGTTAAGGTAGGCAGGTGTCCCGCTTGACTAGAAGCTTTCTCGCGAGAGGAAGTGGATCGAGTTGGGAATAAAAATCCTGGCAGTAGTAGGACCAGACCATAGTGAGAATCTATGGCGCCGGAAGGGCAAGGGTTTCTTGGCAATGCAGTTCAGCTAAGAGTAAGTCGATCCTAACCAGACTCGTAAATGAGTAATGGGAAAGGGCAAACGGTTAAGATTCCGTTACTGACTTGGTACTCGGCAACGAAAGCTTTGCGTTTGACGGTTTGGGCTAGACCAACATATCATGTCTGGTGTGTTAACTGAAATAAGTCCAGTGAGTATCTTAATGATGAGATCTGGATTAAATTTAGGAATAATAGGTCGTATGATCTATTTGGTCGAGGCCTTGACCCCGTGAAAAGAAAGCAAAGATGAATCCAAGTTATTCGTACCCAGAACCGGCACAGGTGCCCCTAGGTGAGGAACCTAAGGTGTGTGGGAGCAATCTTTCTAAGGGAATTCGGCAAATTAGTCCCGTATCCTCGGTATGAGGGATCCCTGCGATCGTGTTTGTATAAATGCGATTACAGGGCTCAGTGACAAGGGAGGTCCGACTGTTTAACAAAAACGTAACTGACTGCGAGCCCGCAAGGGTGTGTATAGTCAGTGACGTCTGCCCAGTGCTAGTACTTCAAAGTTCGTTTCAACGAGCCTAAGAGCTAGTAAACGGCGGGAATAACTATAATTCTCTTAAGGTAGCGTAATGCCTTGTCGTTTTATTGACGACGTGCATGAAAGGCGTAACGAGATCTCCGCTGTCCCTAGAAAGAACCCCCCGAACACATTATACCGGTGCAAAGACCGGTGACCCCTGGCGGGAAGCAAAGACCCCGTAGAACTTCACTACAGCTTATTGTTGTGATGTGAGCTCTGTTGTGCAGTATAGGTGGAAGTCGCTAAAGCTTAGACGCTAGTTTAAGTGTAGACAACAAGTGAGATACCACCCTTCAGAACTTACATTGCTTACTCTAGAAATAAAGGACATCAATAGGTGGGTAGTTTCGCTGGGGCGGCAGCCAGTTGAAAGGATATCAACAGGGCCCTAAGGTTGACTCAATCGGGTTAGAAATCCGATGTAGAGTGCAAGAGCAAAAGTCAGCTTGACTGAGTCCTCAATTCTAAGAGACTCAGAGACGAAAGTCCGGTCTAGCGAACCCTCGTACCTTCTTGATGAGGGTCGAGGCAGACAGAAAAGCTATCTCGGGGATAACTGAGTGGTAGCGCCTAAGAGCTCAAATTGACGGCGCTGTTTGCTACGACGATGTCGGCTCGGCTCAACCTGGGCGTGCAGAAGCGCCCAAGGGTGGGGGTGTTCACCCATTAAAGAGTCTCGTGAGCTGGGTTCAGAACGCCGTGAGGCAGTTTGTTCGATATCTGGCAGGGGTGTTCAAGTGTCTGAGAGGAAGGATCTTTTAGTACGAGAGGAACAAAGGTTCGTGGCCACTGGTCAATCGGTTGTCTGACAAGGCAGGCCGAGCAGCTACGCCATAAACGATAAGAGCTGAAAGCATCTAAGCTCGAAGCGTGCCTCAAAATGAGACACAACAGGCGCTCGAAAAAGACGAGGTTGATAGGAGCGGTGTGTAAGCATAAAGGTTTACGATATGTTCAGCATGCGCTTACTAATAGCCTGGAAATATATAATCAATTTGATGTAACTCGTCTATGCACATTCTTTAGTTCTTTTTTAGAACTAATTTCCTCTTCTTTTTTTAGAATGATTTATAAAACAGTACATTACATTTATTTTAATGGAAAAAGATCAACATTTTTTAACGAATTTAGAAGTAATAAATAAATCAATAGAATCTGCTAAGATTAATGATGTAGATTTTATTCTAGAAATTGGTCCTGGACAAGGAATATTAACAAAAGAATTAGCAAAAAAAGCAAAAAAAATCGTTGCTGTTGAGATTGATAAAACATTAGAAAAATATCTTTGTAACTTGCCTAAAAATGTACAAATAATATATGCAAATATATTAGAAAACATTGATAAATTATATTTTAACAAAATAATTGCTAACATACCTTATTCTATTTCAGAACCATTACTAAAAAAATTAATAAAAAAAGATTTTGAATTAGCCATATTATTAATAGGTGAAAAATTTTACAAATTATTAAACGGAAAAGATAAATTAAATATTATTTCCAAAACATTTTTTGAAATAGAAAAAATAATGGACGTTCCTAAAGAAAACTTTACTCCTAAACCAAGAGTTAATTCCGTTATAATAAAAATTACAAAAAGAAAAGATGGGTTGAATAATGAAGAGAAGATAATAAAAGAAATATTATTACAAGACGATAAAAAACTAAAAAATGCTTTAATCTACGCTTTTGTTAGAGCTGAAAATTTAACTAAAAAACAAGCAAAAGAAAAAATAGACAAAATGAAGATTCCTGCCGAATCCTTAGAAAAAAATGTTAATCAACTTTCTAATATTCAGTTCAATAAATTAATGAAATCAATAACTTTATAAACCATTATTCTGCAAAAAGTTATGTAGGTAAGTGACCTGGCTATCCTGTAAATTGGGAGGAAAGTCCACACACTATATATCGATTGCTTATTCAAGCCGGAGAAATCCGGGGCAACCGCTCAGAAACGACACGTCCTTACATTGCTATAACCAATGATGTTGCGAAGCTTCTGGTGACAGAAGTGAGTTAACCAGCTGAGAAGATGTAAGGGAACGATGAAACGGCGCGTCCCTATCAGTGCAAGTCCATTGAGACGCTTAGTTGAATGCTGGGAAGTCTGTTCGCAAAACGAAGACTTAACAAAATGTGGCTTACGCTTGCCTACACTTTCTTTTTAAATATATTGCTGTAAACTGTTCCATTCTTAATGATGGATCAATAAATAGTTCATCTCCTTTATAATAAAAGTGAGGCATACAATATGGTCGATTTAATTCCATAGCTGATTTATCTTCAACAAGTTTACCATCTTTCCAATAAACTGAACCTATCTCTTCAAGAGGAGCTATTGCTCCAGGATATCTACCCTTAAACCAAATTTTTATTTTTTTCTCGCCCACTTCTTCAATAATTTTACAAAAATAATATGAATCAGGATGTATCCCATGAAATTCTATAACATCTCCTAAAGATAATTCTTTTAAATCTATTCTTGTTGGTTGTTCTGCATTAATATCATCAGATACGATTGGTGGTGATTGTTCTCCATCATAACAAGGAACAAAGTTTGTTTTTTCAGTATAATCTGGTTTTGCCATAAATCTTGCAAAGTAGAATTCTTTTTAAACGTTTCTTTATAACATATTTAACAAAAACAAACTTCTTAATTAGGCATGAGAGGATATATTTCGTGAATTAAATTAATTAATTTTCTCGCAGTACCAGTACCATATTCTAAAATTTCTGCCTTCACAGCATTCCCCCAAAAATTCTTATAAATTCTAACTCTATCTCCTACCATGATATGATCTAGCTGATCATTTCCTGGAGTATACCTTGGGAACCAAAAATTTATGGTTTTGCCACTATCTAATCTCAAAGTACAGTCATATGGAACAGTAAGGCCAGGTATTCTATTCATATTTTCTAATACACCCCTATACTCTGTATAAACCAATCTTTCTAATAAATTCATAGTCTCGAAGAATATGATTAACTTATAAAACTTTCTTTAAACACAAACTTTATAAATCAAATATTTATCTAAAACACTATGGCAGACAATAAAGTTCAATTACCTTCCGGAATGGGCGGGTTAGTAAGATACTCAGACGAATCACAAAGTAGAAATCAAATGAAACCTGGTGTAGTGATATTATTCATAGTTTTAATTCTAGTTGCAGAACTAATTTTGCACACATATGGAAAAGGTTTGTTAGGTTAAAATGATGCCTGGAATGAATCCTAAACAAATGAATAAGATGATGCAAAGAATGGGCATCAGGCAAGAAGAAATAGACGCAGAAGAAGTTATTATCAAAACAAAAGATAAAAATATAATTATTAGAAATCCATCCGTAACAAAAGTTGATATGATGGGTCAAAAAACATTCCAAATAATGGGTGAGATTTCTGAAGAATCTAGTATTTCTGAGGAAGATGTTGAAACTGTAGCTGAACAAGCAAGCGTTTCTAAAGAAAAAGCACGAGAAGCTTTAAAAAAACATCATGGTGATCTCGCAGAAGCAATAATTTCTTTGAAAAAATAGTTTTAAATATTTTCCTTAACACTCTTTCTTATGGAGACTTTCAAAAATTTAGTTCTAGAAACAAATAAACACTACAGATTGGCAGATCATATAGCAAATGTTACCTATCCATTAATCAAAGATTCGAGATTACTATTAAGTATGTTAGACAATTTAGACAAATGTGTTAAATGCGCACTAGATGCTTTTTTATATTACGAAAAAATAAATGATAGAATTAGCGTTTTTCCAGAAGACTTACCTATAAAGCTACAAGTTTTCTCAAAAACAGCTGCAATTAGACACAATGTTAATGGTTTTCAAATATTAGTTAGAGAAATAACTGAAACACTAACTAAACATAAAGAATCACCCGTAGAATTTATAAAGGATAACCGACTATACATGTATAACAGGGAGTATAAAGCGAGAACATTAGATATAAAAGACGTAAAATTATACTTGCTAAAGGCAAAGCCTTTTATAGTTCAGCTGAATAATATATACAGACAGCATGAGTATGATAGAAGAAGCCAGGGAAGAGATTAAGAGAGCGGACCATCTAATTTATGTTAGTCTGAAGTACACCAGAACCTGTGACATTATTCTTAATATTTTTAAAAGACTGATTGCAGCTCATGAGTTTGCAATCGATTCTTCTTTAGAATTTTTTAAAAATCAAAAAAAATCAAAAGTCATTGTCCCCGATTCCAAAACCTCAAAAGCCGAACTTCTTCTCAAATTAAAAAAAGAATACAAACCACACATTAACGCTTATTTCTTAATGAAAAAAATTGAAAATTCAGACTTCGGTAGACGTGAAGAATACAGAAAACACGTTACTATGATTTCAAGAATAGAACCTGACAAAAATTTTGAAATAGACGTTCCAAAAGTTATGGAATTTTTTGAAAAAACTAAGGAATTTGTTTCTTTAGTTGAGGAGGATATATTATGACTCATTACATAGGTATATTATCTGGTAAAGGTGGAGTTGCAAAAACAACAACAGCAGTTAATCTATCAGCAGCTTTAAATTATCTTGGCAGAGATGTTATATTAGTAGATGCTAATTTATCCACTCCTAATGTAGGTTTACATCTTGGTGCTCCAGTAGTTCCAATAAATATTCATCATGTTCTAAAAGGTAGAAATAAAATTGTCGAAGCAATGTATTTACATCCTTCCGGAATAAAAATAATACCTGGTGGTTTATCTTTACCTGACTTAAAAGATATTAGGCCTGAAAGATTAAAACAAGTACTTCCTCAATTAGATGGTCTTGCAGATGTTGTAATCATTGATGGTGCAGCAGGTTTAGGAAGAGAAGCAATATCTTTAATGGATTCTGTGAAAGAATTAATAATAGTTACAAACCCAGAATTACCTGCGGTAGCCGATGCATTAAAAACAATAAAAATGGCCGAAAACATGGGCAAAAATATTCGTGGAGTCGTAGTTTCAAAAACAGGTTCAGAAGGAGATATTCCATTTGGTAATTTACAAACTATCTTAGACAAACAAATAATTGCAGTTATACCTCACGATAAAGCAGTAAGAAAAAGTTTATTATTAAAAGATCCAGTAGTGTTTACTCATCCAAGAAGTAAAAGCGCAATAGCTTACAAAAAACTAGCAGCTGAATTAATTGGTGTAGAATTTAACGAAAAATCTGAAAGCAAATTCTCTGAATTTTTAAGAAATATAAAAATAAAAAATTAAAAGGAAATTCCTTTTACTTGTGCGTAAACTTCTGGATTAGCGTGTTCTCTTAATCTCAATTCACCAAGGAACTTTTTAGTTTGGTATAATATCTTACCAAGATAATGTTCTCCTTTTGAGTCCCATTTCTTACCTGCACTTACACCAACACCGTTACCCAAGTTATAACCTACTTCAACAAGATCATCTCTTTGACCATTTTGGTTAGAGACTATTGTTTCCAAAGCAAATCCACTTGTTGACTTTCCAGCAATTCCTGAAAAGTATGGATATGTTTCAGGAAGATATGCGTCTATAGTCAAAACTTCACCAATTGTTTTGGTTCCGTCTGGGCCTGCTACACTTCCCGGGTTTTGAGCAATCATGTTTCTAACGTAGTAATCACCGTTTTCCAAGTTGTGTATGCTGTATACAATATCTCCGATATTTCCAGCTCTGAAACCTACTGCAGGTCTTAATCTACCATCGTAATCTCTACCTACACTTACACCAGCATCTGCATTTTTTATTGAAGCATATTCTGCATGTGTGTTTTCTCCATTTGGATTTGAAAAGTGAGCTAGTCCATAATCTAATGTAAGTTCACTTGACACTTTTTGATTACCTAATGCAAAAACACCATAGCTATCGAAACCATCTTGATCAAATGTAAGCCAAGCTGGTGCGATATAGTGTGAGTTTCCTTCGCTGTCAGATAGAGTAAAGTCTAAACCTGTTTGAGTTTTATGATTTTCACCAGAGTCTACTCCTCTTAACCAAAAACCTGTTGGTACATTCCCAGAGACTATATTGTCTGTATAAACTATGTGACCACCAGTTTCATCAGTTCCATTTGCTCTATCGATGTTATATCCGTTAAAGCTTATTGGGCCAGATTGAGCTCCTACTCTTGTAGTAACTAACTCATCCTGTACACGAATATTTGCATTACCTGTGCTCTGAGCAAATCCAGGAGTACTAGCAACTAACATTCCAGTTAACCCCACAATTCCAGATATTACCTTATTTTTTAATGTAGTTTTCATCTTGTTCTCCTGTCCGATTTTTGGTCTAAGACGTGACCTTACTAGTAATATATACTGGACTATCTATATTAAATCTTCTACGTAAAATTACTCCAAAATAGAAATATTTATATATTAAATGTTAATAATATACTAATATGACCTATAAATTAGACCTAAAAGATAAAAAGATACTTTACGAGCTTTCAATCAATTGTAGGCAATCATTCAACGAGTTAGCAAAAAAAACAAGATTAAATAAAAATTCAATTGCGTATAGAATTAATAATTTACAAAAAGTTGGAATAATAAAAAAATTTCACGCTTTAATTGATGTCACAAAATTAGGATACCTTGTTTTCAAATTATCATTAAACTTTCAAAACACAACCCCCCAAAAAGAAAAACAAATAATAGATTTTTTAAAATCTAAAGACATGGTCTCATGGTTAGCTTCAATAGAAGGGAATTACAATGTAGAAGCGATAATAATTTCAAAATCTATGGTTGAAATAAATTTGTTATGGGATGAATTAATGAAAAATTATGCGAATTATTTACCTAACAGAAAACTAACATTAATATCTAAGGCATTTTATTTTTCAAATTCATATTTTTTAGAAAAAACAAATAAACATAAGACAGAATTCATATCGAAGCCAGAACCTGTAGAAGTAGATGATACAGATTTAAGAATATTACAAATCTTATGTGGTGATGGACGAGCAAGAGTAATAGATATTGCTTCAAAATTAAATTTAACTGCAAAAACAATAATAACTAGGATAAAAGAATTAGAATCAAAAAAAATAATAGTCGGCTATAAACCTACTATAGACGTAAAAAATTTAGATTATACTCTTTTTAACATGGTTTTCATGTTACATAATATATCAGAAGAAAAAAGAAATGGATTAAAATATTATATTTCTGAACATCCCAACATAATTTATTATTATGAGAAAATTGGTAGCGATGAAGATATAGACATAGAACTTCAAGTTTCTGGTTTCTTAGAATTAAAATCAATATTAAACGATATTAAATCAAAATTTTCAGATATAATAAGAGAATATAGAATAATGGAAATATCTGAGAAACAGAAATCGAGATTTATTCCATTATTCAAAGACTAAACCTTTAAAAACACACTTCCTTTCGGTTTTTTATGGAACCAAATCTTAAAACTAAACTCACACATCATTTTGTTGATACAACTGGTAATCTAGTTGCATCTACTCCAATCTTAGCAGGTTTAGACTTATTAGTTGGTGTTCCAGAAGATATTTCACTAAAATCAAGATATTTAGGAATTACAACAGGCTTTTTAGGTGTACAATATTTAACAAGAATAATAAGAAACTATTCTAGAAAAAGACAAGGTATAACTACAAAATCCAAAGAAAGTACACAACATAGTCATGATAGACTTAATGCTTCAATGATAGCACTAGTTTCCTCTCCATTTTCATATTTAATAGCAGAACAATTTTCTAATCAAGATGTATCAAATTTAGAAATACTTGTAGGTACATTGACAAGAGCAGGTTTTGGTTATCTCGCGGGCGGTATAGCAACTTATTCCGAACATGGATTCCGTGACTTATTATGCGAAAAAAAACACGAACGTATACCTGAAGAAGTTTATACTTTAAGAAAATCAGAAAGAATATCTTTAGCTGCAATGTTCACAGCGGGTTCAATAGCTCTGACTTATGCTATGTATTATTTACATCCTAATTAGAAAACATAATAAACAACAGCGTATCAACCACTTTATACGATGGGAAATAAATTAGCAATATTGTTCGGAACATGTACTATAATCTTTATGTTATTTGGTATATTTAGTCAGTTCACTGAAATAAGAACAATGGCCATTTTATTAACAACTATATTTGCTATGCTATTATTTCATTCAGCAGAACAGTATGTAAAACGATCAATAAGCCATCAAGTAGAATATGCTTTAAAAAAAGACCATAAATTCGAATAAACAATACTTTTATATATAATTTATTTTAGAACTTTATCATATGAGGATAATAGTTCATCGGTAGAATGTTCGACTGTGGCTCGAACGAGGCGGGTTCGACTCCCGCTTATCCTCCTTCTTCAAAAAATCTTAATAACATTTCTTTGTGCCCAAAAGCCAATTCTAAATCTTTAATTTCTTCAATTGAAAACCATTTATACTCCGAGATATATTTGGTATTAATAGTAATATTTCCTTTTATCTGTCCATAAAAATATAAACAAATTGTTGGCTTTTCCTCTTCGTTATAAGAATATGTAAAAAATTTAGGATTTACAAACTCACAATTTAAATCACAGTTTACTTCCTCTTTACTCGCTTGTAATGGGTCTGAACTATACTTTTCTTTCATAATATTTAATCCACCAATAATACTCCAATACTCTTTGAAAGGTTCTCTCGCTCGTTTTACTAGCAAGACTTTATTATCTTTTACAATGATTGACACTACAACAATTTGTGGCGCTTCCATAGAATTACAAAAGATGTAAGTTTTATATAACTTATGTTATCAAAAAATAAAAAGAATTAATTATTATTTTTTATAATTGTAACTGCTCAGAATATCTAAATTTATATTTGATTGGTTTTCCTCTCTCTCCTTGCTCAAGCATAACTCCGGAGATTACCATACGGTGTTTATCCTTTATGGGGCTTTCACCTAATCTCATACTAATATCTTCAAAATAAAATTGTCTGTCAACCATATCATCATTATATGGATTTGCTAACTCCCACAAATTTTCTCCAAGAACTTGCGCTGGCTGTAAATATAACCTTTGCATAAGGTCCATAAACTCTCTTCTATCTAATGTTACATTTGTCCTTAATTTTTGTATTAAACTCATTTTTTATTCCCTCTCTTTAACTTTCTTTTTCATTTTATCAATTATTCCAAATGTGTAACAATCAGTTTTTTTAGGAAGTATACTCATTATTACATCCGCAATGTCAACAAAATCCTCAACTTTATAATTGTAACGGCCACACCTAATTCCCAACTCATTTACTGTGATTTTTCTATAATTAATTCCTTCTTCAGGAGCAGGATTGTCAGCTAAGAATTCTAAATCCTGAGCAACCCTCCCTAGACCAGGTCCTATTAAATCAAGTAATTGGGGGATAGTTTCATAAGCACTAAATTGAATAGATACATACATTTTTAATTCTCTCCTGTTTCTGCATTATTCGTTCTTGGTGAATAATCTTGTATTTCGATGTGAGATCTTTGTTCGGATAATTGATTTCCTGTTTGATCCTCTATCCAGTACATACTTTCTCGTAATTCTAAGTTTACTGTGTCCCCTACTGAAACTGAATTGTATAAATTTGGTGAATTTATCGCCAAAGCGGTATTGGGAAATTCTGGAATATCTGCTAACCAAACATAATGATCATCTACAAAAGTCTCACCTTTAGGATTTGTTTTTTTCAAACCAAGTCTTCTCAAATTATAATCTGGAAAAACTTCTTTTGTTGAAACTACACCGTATGATGGGTAAGGCTCTCCCCGACTATGATTATCAACTGTTTTTGGTTCGCCTGAACATCCAGCTAAACTAGCTAACATCCCTAATCCTAAAACAGGTCCGGTTACATTTGTCCTTAATCTTTGTATTAAACTCATTTTTTATTCTCCTTATTTATAGTATAAAATCTTAATAGATATTCCATTTATAAATCTTTCTGTTTGTAACCACTGGGCAGAAGCGAAAGACTTAAAAATAGTTTATAATTGCGTATTAATATGGAATCATCTAGAAGATTGGAAGAAAGACTAAAACATTTTAATGAAGAACAACTTAAATTAATTTTTAGAAATGCGGCTGCGATACAATTAACAGATGGATGCAATAGTTGTTGTCCTGACTGTGGTCTTGGTGCTAAAAATGGTGTTAGAGATTTTATAAGATTTGATTTTTTAAAAACATTATTTTCCGATTATGGGAGTGAATTAGAAAAGAGCGAATGTCCTTTGTATTATGCTTCAGAGCCGTTTGATTACCAAGATGGATCAAAAGGTTACCAAGATGTTCATAATTTATTTATAAAATGCACAGGATATAGTCCGTTTGTTAGTACATCTCTCCCCAAGGGTCATGAAGAAGAAATATTAAGATTTGTATTAGGATATAATCGACCGAATGAACAAGAAAAAAATAGATTTTTTACTAGGTTTATTGGAAGACTAAGTCTAACAACTGCTAATTATGAAAGAGTTAATGAAGTATTCCAAAGAATTGCTTCTGAACTCGGATGTGAAGACAAAACATTAGATGAATGGGTTGTAAGATATAATAAGGATAGAAAAGATGAAATAAAGCGATATGGGTGTACAGATAGTATTGAAATTTTTGATTTTTATAATGAAGATACTTGTGGAGAGTTGCATTCAAAGAGATTAGGAGAGAGACATAAAGACAATTTAGGTAAAAACGGAATTATTTGCAAACATGGAACTTTAATCACACCTGAAAATGTGTATAATCTTCAGGCCGTTCGGCCTTCAAGAAAACATTTACTCGGGCAGATTTTAACTCCGATCGATCCTGAACATTTCGAGATTATTCCTTCAGCAAAACTAGGAAGAAGTTATAGCTTATTTTTGTTAAAAGGTAGAAAAAGATTAAAATAAGTTACTCAAAATTTATTTTTGATATAAACTCTTAATACACAACAAAAAATATATAAAACAACTAATCAATTTATTCAAAATGATATTCGCTTTACTCGTTCCGTATATATCTATGCTCATTGGTTTGTATTTATTCAAAAATGCTTGGTTAGCTTTCTTAATATATCATATTCTTATTATCTCAGTATTAGCCTATAACAAAAAATTAAAATCATGGAAACTTATGTTTAAAGGATTTAATTTAAAATTAACAATCTATTCAATTGTATTTGGTTTACTTGGTGGTGTTATTCTTTACTTTCTAGCTCCATATGCAGATTTAAAATCTAATATCACTCCAATTTTAATTTCACTAGGATTATCAGGAACCTTATGGTTAACATTCGTAATTTATCATTCATTAGTCAATCCTTGGTTTGAAGAATCTTATTGGAGGGGATATCTAGGAAGCTCAAAAAAAGGATTAATAGCTACAGATTTTATATTCTCAGGCTATCATTTGCTAGTTCTTGCTATTTTCTTAAACTGGTACTGGTTAATCTTAGCATTTATTCTTTTAACACTCGCAGCCTGGTTCTGGAGACAACTAGCCAGAAAAAATAAAGGACTATTAATTCCAATACTTTCTCATATGGCGGCTGACGCAAGTATAATGATAGTTGTTTATTTATTATCAAATTAGTAATATTTATAAAACCAAAAATTTAAACAAAAAACTATGGAATGGAAAAATCTTGCACCTAATATTTTGCGACAAAGACTAATTATTGAAGGATTCCCATCAAAAGAGATTACTGATAAACAAATAAAAGATTATTTAATTAATCTATCTCGTGAATTAAACATGAAGGCTTTATCTGAACCAACAGCTCATCTCTCTGAGAAATTTGGTTGGGCAGGCTGGATACATTGGGAAAGTTCAGGTTGTCACTTTTACGCATGGGACAAACCAAAACCATTTTTTAGCGCGGACATATATACTTGTAAATCTTTTTCTGTAGAAAAAGCGGCTGATTTTACAAAGAACTTTTTTAAAACCTCGAAATTGGTTTGGAAAGAAGTTAAGGTTTAACTTCCATTTTATTATTTAGTTAAATTAGTAAGCTTTATATATCATTTAATCAAAACAAAACTATGACACAAATAACAATAGAGGATAAGGCATCTACACAAGGTGCTGGTTGTATTCATTGTTAGTAGTGCAAACTTTATTTCTTCAAAATTAAAAACTATTAGCTTTAGCTATGGCGGTAATAGTTCATCGGTAGAATGTTCGACTGTGGCTCGAACGAGCTGGGTTCAACTCCCAGTTACCGCCCCATTCAAAAATTATTTAAAGGCAAGAATCGGAGGAATACAAGATGGAATTACAATTAGCAAAAGGAATGCGTGATTTTTCACCGGAAGAAAAGTTATTGCGTAATGGAGTTGTAAGTAAATTAACTGAATTGTTTGAATTATATGGTTATAATCCGCTAGAAACACCAATAGTAGAACGTTATGATGTATTATCAGCAAAATTTGCAGCTGGTGAAGAATCAGATTCATTAAAAGAAACATTCAAACTAAATGATCAAGGCAAACGTGACTTAGGATTAAGATTTGATTTAACCGTTCCATTTGCTCGTTATATAGCGATGAATCCAGAAATAAAAATGCCTTTTAAGCGTTATCAAATTGGTGAAGTCTTCAGAGATGGCCCAATAAAATTAGGAAGATATAGAGAATTCTGGCAATGTGACGTAGACGTAGTTGGTACTAAATCTATGATAGCGGAAGCAGAACAAATAAAATTAGCTTTGGACTTTTTTGCTAGAGCTAGTTTAGATGCATACATAGAAGTAAACAATAGAAAATTATTGCAGTCTTTATTATTAGATTGTGGAGTTAACGAATCAAAGTTATTAGACGTAATTATAATTGTTGATAAAATAAAAAAATTATCTGAAAATGAACTAAAAGTTGAATTAAATAAATTAGTTGACAAAAAAACAACCGACAAAATAATTGCAACTTTCGAAATAACTTCTTTAAAAGAATTAGAAAAATTAGTTAAAGATGATATTGGCAAACAAGGAATACAAGAATTAAATGAATTCTTCAGTTATTTTTCAAAAGAAGAATTAAAAAATGTAAAACTTAATACAACATTAGCTCGTGGCTTTGGTTATTATACTGGAACAGTATTTGAAGGATTCTTAAGAAAATCACAAATAACATCTTCAATTTGTGGTGGTGGTCGTTATGATAATATGATTGGTAAGTATGTTGGTAAAAATACAGAATATCCAGCAGTTGGAATAAGTTTTGGTTTAGATGTTATATCAGAAGCAATTAAGTTAAACAAAATAAAAACCAAAAAAACAAAAACTAAAATTTACGTCATCCCAATTAATACAACGCAAAAATCATTGGAAATTGTAGCTGAGTTAAGAAAAGCAAATATTTCAACTGATTTAGATATTATTGGCAGAGGAATAACAAAAAATTTAGATTATGCTAACAAACTAGAAATACCCTACGTTTTGTTTATTGGTGAAAAAGAATTAAAGCTAAATAAATTCAAATTGAAAGATATGGTTTCTGGTAAAGAAGAATTGTTAACTTTAAATCAATTAATCAAGAAGCTTTCTTAATAAAATTTATTTTCTGTATTTTATTCCTAAATAAGTCATTACAAATACTTCTGCAATAAATGCAGCTATTGCAGCTCCAACAATAGGTATAAAATCTAATAAAGACTGAATTATTATCATTATCACAGAAGCTAATATCAATGCGCCAATAAATCTTCCTTTAAATGCATTTATAAAAACCTCTTGACTAAATGCTTCGTTGAATCTCATTTTTTCAGAATATTTTAAAAGTGCTGAAGCAGAAAACAAACCCAATATAATAAACAACACAATCCCCACTACAAACAATGATATATTAACACTTGCAAATACTTGCTCATAAATACTTTCAAAACTTTGTTCGTTGATTATAGCATTTGAAATTATACCTAACGAATTTATCATTGCAATAAACAAAATTATTAGGGCAGGTAAAATATATAAAAACTGTATAACGAATGACAAAAATCCAGTAACAAACAATCTACCAAATTTTTCCCATTTAGGCAACACAAAATTATGTTTCATCGCTCTTTGTGCACACCTCAAACCGTAGCCTGTAACAAATAAATTTATTATTGGAATAAGACTAAACAATACACCAATTATAAATATTTTAAAATTTGTAAATGGTCTTTCAAGTGAAGTTAACAAATAACTTTTTGGTTTTTTGCTCATTCTAATTCATTAAGGGACAATCATTATAATATAAAAGCTTTTTGTTTATTTCTTAAACATCCTTCTAATAACATCTACCAAAGTTTTAAAAAAATCAAAAACAAAAATAAAAAATTCTTTGATTCTATTTTTCATGGTCTGCTATATCTAATTTTATACCGCCGATATACTTGGCCAATAAATTATATAATAATGCTATTACAAAAGTTCCTACAAACCAAGTCACACCTTGTAACAAAACTAACAAAAGTATGTCAGTTAAGCCCAAAAGAGCAGCTTGTGCATCACCAACTAATTTTAAAACAATGTACAACAATAGCGTCCCTATCAAACCAAGTATTCCTACTATTTTAGCAGCTGAAAACGCATTAATTTTCTTTATTGCTTTCATCTTGTATCAACTCCTGATTTAGACTTATATAAATCTTTTCAAATGCAATTTCCTGTTTTATATCTATTTTTCTATCGTTTTCTAAATGTAACAAAGGAATAAAAGTTAAAACTTTATCTCGTTTACTTCCACCAGTTAGCAAATCTTCAAAACTGATTTCTACACTATTTTTTTTAAACCAATCATTGATTTTACCATAAATAATCTTAATTCTATCCCCAACATTTAACTTTCTTTCAGGTAATTTAATCGCTTCAGGTACAACTTCAAATCTTTCTCTTCTAACATTTCTTTTTTCATCTACTTCTAAAGCCTTTTCTAAAGCATTAATTAAATCTTGTAATTGTACTCTTCTCTTTCTAGTCTGCGGAGTCTTAATTGTTAGTTTAATATTTGGTCCATCAATCTTATTTGTTACTTGTTGTGCCAACTGTTCTACATCTTCTTCATCACTATAAAATAATTGACTGTCAAAATCTGCTATTTTCTCAGCTAATAGATTATTACATTTTAGTTTTAACAAAATTGCGGCAGCCAAAACCACTTTTCCAGAAATAAAAAAATTAACTTCCTTTAATTGTTTGATAATATCTAAATATCTTTTTGCTAATAAACTCAAATCTACATCCCATGGATCCATTTGCTCAGTTCTAACTAAGTCATAAATAAGTTCCTGCCACGTGATTTCATCCTTTTTCAGCAACATATCTAGAATTTGGTCTTGCATGGCCTTATTTTATCTTGATAATTAATAAAGATTTCCATATAACAGTACCTAAAACAGTAACAAATTTAAACCTCAATTATTATATTTTTGTATGGATTCTGGGAAAAGGGGGGAATATATCACATTAGTGATAGTTTTACTATTTTTATTTAGTATTCTAACTTTCTACCAAGGTAAAGTTTTGATAATATCTTCTGATTTTATGCTAGGGACCGGTCATGTCTTCAAATTAACAGATAGCCTTATAGAAAACGCTAAAACTTACAATCCATTATTAACAATTATTGACAAAGAAGAACCAAAAGAAGAACCAGTAGTAATCACAAAAGAAGAAGAAACATTATATTCGCCATTAACTTCACAAAATACTTATATTTCAATTTTAAATCCTTACCAAGATCAAATTATACTTGCTCAATCAGATTTTACACAAGGAGCAGATTATACTTGGAGGTTAAACAATGAAATAGTAGAAACTGACAAAACTCATACTACTTTTTTAGCTCACTTCGATAATAATTTATCTTCATCAGATGGAGAGCAACCTTTAAGCTCTGTAAATCCTATATTCGAAGAAGGAAAATTTGAAGAAGGATTGTCTGGTAAATCTACTTACTCCACAACTAATAATCTAAACGTAGATGAAGGAACAGTGGAATTTTGGTTAACTCTAAAAAAACCAATAACCGATGTAGTTTTTAATTCTAGCACTGGAGATCCAAACTTTTTAATGCATGATCAATCGTTTAGATTTTCAATAAATAACGTTCAAACGCAAATTGGATTTATTGCATATGAAGGAGATTGGAATAATTCAGCACAACTAAACACGGGCTCTAGGACAGTTGACGTAAACCAACCAATTCATTTTGCATTTACTTACTCAAAATCAAACAATAATTCAGACGCTTACATGAACGGTTTTAAAATAGGCTCAGGAAGATATGACTTTAATTTTCCATTAAGTAGCAGCTTTACAATTGGAAATCCTAATGCAGTAATAGATGAATTCAGAGTTTACAACAAAGTTTTATCTGTAGAAGAGATAAGATTTGATTATACAAGAGGAATTACTTTCTCAGATAATGATATTTATTTTAATAAAACATTAGCAAAAGGAAATACTATCTTAATATCTATGAATGAAGGATTTGTTTCTGATCAAAAACAAATTTTAGGCAAAAAAATAAATGTTACTTCTCCGCATGGATTCATAATAAATAATACTGATGAAATAAACTTTAATTTCAAAACTTCATCATCATTAATCTGCGCTTATGGTGAGCATCCTGATTTATACTCAGAACTAACCTCTTTAGAAAGTTCTTCTACTACTACTCACACACTAACAATTCCAGTAACTTCCACATTAGATTACTATCCAGTTTACATTAAATGTGGCTCTGATGATTACGCTGTCTATGAAAGAATAAGAGTTCTACCTGAGATAAACAATAATTTTCCTAAGTTATCTACATTAGTGTGGGGTAATAATATTAATGTTTCTGAAGAAGAAAAACTAGAGTTTTATTCAAGATTCGATAGTTTAAGTATTTCAAAATCTAATCAAGTCCAACCTAATACACTAAGGCAAATAAGAGAATTAAATCCAGACATAATAATTCTTCCATATGTAATGGCAATTGGTTATCAGAATTTTACCAATAATTATCCTTTCTCAGATTTGATTGACAGATTAACTCCTAATATGTATCTAACAGATTTAACTGGCGCACCAACCGCGAATCCAAGTTTCCCAAATAATGTAATAGGTAATTTATACACTGAAAATAATTTTTCAGAAACATTATCTTATCACACAAGCGAAGAAATGATTCAAGAAGGAATATGGGATGGTATATGGTATGATGTTGTAGGCTCATCACTATGGTTTTTAGTCGACTTCAGGACAGGTAATTACGTTATTCAACCTGATTTTGATATGGATAGTATTGAAGAAGATTTAGATAATTCAGCAGATTTAACAAAAGCAACCCAAATTTGGATTGATGGTATGGATAAATTAATGGAATTAACTCGAGAAAAATCCGGAAATGATATGATTATTGTAGGTAATGGTGTAGATTATAATCACAATAATTACAATGGTAATTTATGGGAAAGAAAATTAGAATGGTGGGAAGGTGCAGGCGATGATAATGGTGCATTAGAAACATTCATGAGATACAATGCAACTTATTCTTCAAGAAGTTTCCCCTACTTTCAAGAACAAACAAAAGCTCCGCATTTTAATTCAAACTTATTCATGAACAATTATAATTCAACAACAAATCCAACTGAACATTACAAAAGACACAGATTAGGTTTTACTGCAAGTATAATCTCAGAAATATATTATGATCCTGAAATAGCAGTAGGTTCTTCAGCCGATTTATTATGGTACGATGAATATATGGTAAATATTTATACTTCCAAGCCAACAAATAATACTTTAGTTGATTCTGGTTATCTTGGTGAACCAATTTCAACAACAACAGAATTTGAAACTTTAGCTTGGAAAAAAGAATTTGAAAACGGAATAGTTTATTTAAACGGAAAAGATACTTCATTAACAATTCAATTAGACAAAATATATAGATACGTAAATGGAACACAAGATAGTACAATAAACAAAGGCGGTCTCACAACTAATTCAATAACTCTACAAGCAAATGATGGAATAATATTACTAAGAGCATTATGTTCTAATAATCCTTCAAGTGATCCAAATTGTATTGCTCTTTGTGGCGATAGTGTTTGTAGCGCAAATGAAACTTGCAGTTCTTGTTCTCAAGATTGTGGAACTTGCTCAAATGATGATAATGGAGACAATGGTGATACTGGTGATGATAGTGGTGATAGTACTACCAGTTCTGGTTCATCATACTGTGGGGATAATAGATGTAATTCCAATGAGAATTGCAATACTTGTACTAGAGACTGTGGTTCATGTTCATCAGAAGATTCCAATACAATTTATTTAATACCTGGAGTTAATAATTTCATACAAACTTCTGGTGGCGAATACGATTTAGTAATAAATGATAAACATTATACTATTACAATACAAAACATAAATCAAAATACTTTAGACATAGTTTACAATGATGATGTAAGAACTATAAATTTTAACGGTTATGTTTTATTTACTTTAGATGACCAACCTTTAAAATTAATATACTCTTCAAATACTAACAATCAAGCAGGATTAATATTAGTTTTAGAAAAAATACCGGTTTATGGTACATATAATCCATATGAATTCACTTACTTCTGGATATACTTCATAATTTATCTTGTAGTAATATTATTATTTATTATTTTTAGAAAACATAAAGGTCATATATAACTTAAAACAGAAACATTTATAAAAATTTGTTCTTTCCCAATAAAATGGACATGAAAGAATTTAAAGAATATTTTGAAGCTGTTAATCTAGGTAGATTACACTATCCTGGCGAAGAAGCTCCAGTAGACTTAAATAAGTTGTATAAATTAGTTACTGGTTATCGTATTGGTGAAGAAACAAAAGTAGATCATATTTTTGGAATTTTATTACATGGTGAAGCTTTAATTCATCCGCATCATGGAAGAGTTCACAACCCAGATTTTTTAGTTTTAACTAATTCTGGAGAATCTAAATCAGATTCTATCGGGCCCGATTATGATTTTCCTAAATGCGGAAAAACTTACGAAGTTCCAAAATTAACAAGCGCAGGAATTTATTTATTCACAAAAAATGTTTTTAATACTACAACTAAATTGTATAGACCAGATGACATAGTTACTCAAGCAATGACACAAGGTGCACTTGTAGTTTATGATAATAGAATTAATGATTTCGCGCATCAAACAAATATTGGTCTTCCAAAAAGACAAGTTGTTTGGAGTCGTGATAGAACTGGTAATTTAGAAGGAAAAATAAATTAATCTTCTGTTAAATCTTCTAAAGTTTCGCCTCTAGCTAAGTCAGATTCAACACATTGTTCAAATAATTCTAATCTAATTTTAAATAAACCATAATCTTCATTATCCGTTATTTCAGCTAACAATTTTTTACCTATCTCAACATAATCATGAAATTGTTGTACGGTCCAATAAGCCATTCTACCTTGAGTTCTAAAACTATAATTACCATAATTATCGCCTAGATTTTTTGTAGGAATCATTTCAGATCTTACAAATTCTTCGTTTATTTCAATGTTTTCTACCATTTTTGAGAAAAACTTTAACCTTTAACGGTTTTTAAACCTTTTCATTAAGCTTATATAACCTAAAAGATTCACTTTTTGAATGAGAACTTTCATTAATCCAGACCAAAACATAGTTCAAATTGATTCTAAAGTTTATATTATTCCTAGTGCTTCAGATTTTATAGAACAAAACAGACAAGGTGGATTAATTTGCAAAGAAGTAATGAGGCTTGCTATTGAAAAAAGACCTGAAACAGAAGAATGTTATCCTACTTGTCCAGTTTATCATCATTCTAAAGATTTATTCAAAACCGTAAGTTCCTCCCAACTTTGTGATTATCAAGGAAAAGTTGATTTAATCCAAGTTGTTACTAGAAAACCCACAAGATTACTTCCTACGTTCAGATTTAATCCTAGATTAGAATATATGGTCGCATTAGATAGCTGTGTAATAATGGATTCATTCTTTGAGATATTACAACAAAGAGGAATACTTGACGAATTTTTAATTCAAGAAGCTATACCGGAAAAATATGCAACTGTATCCGAAGTTTATGGCAACCTTGCATTAGAACTAAGGTTAAGCAAAGAATATGATATACTTAAAAAACGTCAAAATTCTATCGGGTAAGGATTTGGAAATGGTCTATCATAACAGTTTCTAGTTTTTTCAGAACTATCTTTAAATCTGTCCCTAATTTTTTTATAAGCATTATTCGCATGGCTTGAGTTAGCTATAGCAGATTTTATTCTGTCTTCATAATAATCATGATCTTCTATCAAATGAATTCCATGTAACGTTCTAATCCAATCGTTAACGTGTAGACTCAACAACATTTCCTCTAATTCTTTTCTGCTCATGCCCTCTAGGTCTAAGATTTTATCTTCTATATCATCCAATTCTTCGCAGTCCGGGTAACTAAATAACTTTGTCATAAATTAATAAAAATAGTTATATTTATAAACTTTTGGATTATTACTATACATAAGTAGTATACAATGGTAAACCAAGAAGAAATATTGGATTATATGAATTTGTATGAAGATTGTTTAGACTTAGATACACCATCTCTAATTGAACTACATAAATCACGAAGAATCTTTACGAATAAACAAGAAAGGTTAGAATTTTTTGTAACCCAAGAAGTTTTAGAAGAAAGAAAGTATAATCTTATCCAAAAATTAGAAGATGAATTAAACCAAAATCCAAATCAAATAAATCTTAGATCATTAAAATTACATCATTTACTTGCAAGACTATATTTTAGAAACGAAGCTGATTACGATTTAGCTGAAACACATAAAAACGATGCATTTAGCATTTATGAAATATTAATAACTAAAGATACTTATAGCCCACAAACTATTCTTCACTGGGGAGAAATTTTAATGGCTCCTGATAAAAAAATAATTAATACATGCAAAATTGATCCACACCAATCCGCTGCATATCGGTTGTTTGACAATTCATTAAAGAATTCTTACTGGTTATCCAATGACTCACAAGGAAATCAAGTTATAGTCACACATTACAATAAACCAATAATAACAGGATTTAAAATAAATGGCAATTGATTATATTCCAAACGAAGAATCCGAAGAACTTTATCATAAATATTCAACCAAAACTACTCCTTATTTATGTCACATGGCCGCTGGTCTTGAAGATACTGAATTGGATGCACAACAACAATTACATTTTGATACAATAAAAAATATATTAGACAAGCGAAAAATAAAATTGATTTCAAGGTTATTAGATGAACCTACTGATATACCTACTCTTCGATCGATAAAAGTAAATCATTTACTTTGGAGATTATATTCTCGAACTGGGGCCGATCAAGATTTAGTAAATACATATTTTGATAAAACATTAGATACATACGATGAATTATCTCAGACGTGTAGTATAGATGAATCAAATTATTTAGAACAACTTATTTCAGATATGGGTCTTGAAGAATTTGATGAAGAAAATCCGTCTGAACTTACAAAAACACTGATTAGTTATCTACGTGAAAATGCAGACATTATTAGGCAAGGATTAGCTAATAGAAGTTATCCTATGGTTCAATCAAAACAAGATAATACTTTATTTTTTTATCTGAAACCCATACAAACTGGTTTTAAAAAGAAGTAGCTTCAACTTTTTCTTTTAAATTATTTAATTCCCTTTCTAAAATTTTCTTATCAAAATATGCAATACCGCCCCACGCTTTAGCCACAGCCCAACCTAATGAACCTGCTAATGCTAAATTATCTAAATCTGTTAAGTTTTCTCTGTCAATTTCTACTCCAGCCATATGTCCTGCCGCCCTTATACCCAAATAATAGATTGCAGGTCTACAGTATTTTCCTAAATTTTCAAAGAATTTAACATCCCTACCATTTGCATCTAAACAATTAGATAATTCTACAATCCTATCAATATATTCGTTACTTGTCATTTTTAAAATTAAATTAATTCTTTTTCTTTAATTTCTTTGCAATAAGCAATATTAGAACTGCTATAACAATAAATGCTAAAATATAAGACAATGTTGAATTCAAACCAACTGCACTACCTAAACCAGTAACTGCACCAGTAATAGCACCTAAAACACCATTGTTTTCAGTTTGTGTTTCACCATTTGTATTATCGCCTAATTCATTATTGTCAGGAGCTTCTTCATTATTATTTTCTTGTATACTTTCATTTGAATTATTAGCTACAATTGTTCTTCCAGTAAATCTTCCTCTACTAGAACTATCATCATTTGAAGAAGCGCTAGTTATTGTAAATGATTTTACACTTGATTCGAAAACATGTGATTCTGCTTCTGTTTTAGTTCCTATTTGATCTCTGCACCAGTTTTCATTTTCTGAATTCAGTGAGAGAATTACTAAATCGGATAAATCAAATATTCCGTCTCCTTCAGCAGGATATACATCTAATCTTTCATCTAAAACTAAACCTTCTTGTTGTACTCTTAAAGTTTCTTGGAATCTTCCGAATGTTGTTGAATCTGCACTTGAATTTTGTGTAAATATAATCAAATCAGATAAATCAATTACACCATCTTCATATAAGTCTAAATCAGAATCAATTTCACTATGAGTTCTCAAATAATCCCATTCTTGTACTCTTCCTAACATTACGCCACAATAAGTAAATCTTCCATCACCAATAACACTTGTGTCATAAGAATCTTCACCTTGAGCTAAAACATTTACTTGTACAGTATAATCTCCTGTGTTAACACTTGAAGAAGTGTGCCATACAATATTATAAGTTATTTTTTGATCTTGACCATAACCATAGCCATATCCGTAGCCGTAACCATATCCATAGCCAAAGTAATAACCATAACCATTATCTAGAGCAAATCTATGACCTTCACCATAACTTGGAAAATCAACACTAACATCTAAATCTAAATTACATCCATCATAACTTCCATCGTTGTAAACTCTACATGTTTCTTGAAAGCTATTTGGACCATTGAAAACAACATCAGCATATCTAACAGGTAAATATTGATCTGGGCTGTTTAAATTAGTAGTAATGGTAAAAGAAACATCTTCACCTGGATTTGCGTTGTTTGGATTACTTATTTCTATACTTACAGCTTGCGCAGGGCCCATTAATACTAATAACCCTATTATCATAGCCGTAAAAATTACGCTTAATCCTTTGTTAAATGCTTTCTTATCCATAGTTTTTTAATTGAATATCGATTTATAAATATATCTATACTCCTTGTACGGCAGTTAGATAGTTCAAACCTCGGCCTAATAGCTGTTGTCTTAGTTGTTTTAATCCTTTGTCTTTTAAGTATTCAACTCCTTGTCTTGTTATACCTAATTCAGCACCTATTGTTTCTAAGGTTTGGTCTTCATAAAATACTTTTTTGATTACATAAGCACGTCTAATTGGTAAGCTGTCTATAATTTCAAGTAATTCGCTTCTAAAAGCCATATATTCTGGGTTTTCAGCGTTTACATCTGTTAAAATATCATTTAAATATAAAGTTTCATCTTCACTTTCTGAAACCACTTGATCTAATTGTTCAGCATGTCCAGTTGAGTTTATAGCAGCACGTCTTTCTTCTCTTTTTAGATGTACATTCATTCTAGGACCAATCTCTCTAAGACTGTAAGCATCAAGACTACCTCTCTCTGGATTAAATGTACCCATAGTTTTTAATAAAAACATATTACCTTCTTGAACTAAATCATCATAACCAACTACTATCCCAGCATGAGCTGATGCAGCACGGTCTACTTTAGCTAAATTATGATTAACTAAAACATTTCTTGCTTGTACATCTCCTTGAAATGATCTTCTGCCAATATATGTTTCTTCTAACTTAGTTAGGGGTTTGTAATTAGCAATTGCTTTTCTATAAGTTGAATTTTCCATAAGCTTTCAAACTTTCAATCTTTTATAAACCTTCCGATTTTGTAATCACTGTGCAATGAACCTAAAACAAAAGATTTATAAACCTCTTGCCTATAAATTTCTTTATGGAACTTACAATATTAACAAAATTAGGAATCGCACCAATATTATCAGAAGCGCATTTAGAAAGAATTTTCGAAAGACAAGAAGCTAGTGAGTTGGTATGGCATTATGATTTAGACTATAGAGAAATAACTACAGATAATGTAGCTAACTTACCTACAAGAGAATTAGATTTACGTGTAAGAGCAATGAATAATTTGGCAAACAAAGATCCTAATTATTTACTAACAGATGAATTCGTTGAAAGATTTGAACTTTACAGACTTACTGTTGACGAAAGATACGCAGCTGAAAAAGGATATATCCTAAAAAAATGAAAATTACAGTTGAAGTACATCGAGAAGATTGGAAACCTACACCAATGCATTTAGGTAATCTTGTACACTACTCCTGGGCACAAGGAACTAGGCATAGATATGTTGTAATCGAAACTTTTGATGAACTCATAGGCCCAATAGAAAGAGCAGGTTGTGTGAACAAAACATTAAAAGAAGTTTTTAATAAAAATTTAAACTCCTTAATAAAACAATATGAATTATAAAAATGACAAACATACTACAAACATTGGACGAAGAAATCTTAAGATATTATACTAATCTAGGAATGAAAATTCCAGAAAAAACATTGTACAGGACTACTGCAGTGGCGTCTCTTATTGGGGGGGCTGTCGGTGGATATACATCTGTTCTTGGTTCTAATGCTGTGTTATTGCCTCTTGCTCTTGGAGTTGCTAAACCGACAGCACATAATGTAACATGGAGTATTGCAGCATTAAACGGTTATTCGGATGAAGAAACCGACGGAGAAACAGCAAGTATAGATCCATTCCTTAAATTATGTAAAACAATGACTATTAATACAAGACTACCTATCTTAGCAGGAAGTATCGCTTTAGGAGTAGTATCATACAATTTATTCAATCAAGAAACTCCAAATTTAGAAAAAGCAATTCTTTTAGGAGTTGCAGGTGTATCTTATTTCGCGTTAGCATCAGCAATGTATCTTAACGATAGAAAACCAAAATTATTACAAAGAGATTCATTGTTAACACAAGCATATCACAAAGTAAAAGATGCTTTAACACCTCAACCTACACCAGTACCAGTTCCAGTTAGAAATTATTCAACTTTGGAGAGTGCACTATGAACCCAAATGATACAGCACAAGTACAAGAATACGTAGACAGTATTAGAAGACCAGATAGTGAATTTTTTATTAGAGTTCGATATTTATACAAAAATCCAGACCCGGCAGTAAGATTAACAGTCGCAGACTTATTAGCTAATTCAAATGATCCAGAAGCAAGAAAATATTTGCGTGAACTAATGTTTGACCCAAATCGTATAGTTCGACAAAGAGCAGAAAGGTTTTTTTGGGATGATGGTTTTAATTTAGATGAATTACTTAAAGATGATCGAACTAAATTTGAAATTAAAACAGAAGATAAATCCGAATCTCAACCAAATAATCAAAGAGTGTATGGACAACAAATTAATCCTAGACGTAGAAACCGTCGTAACAAAATGAAAACTCCGAAAAAAGGTTTAGGTTTACAAGTTCCAAATGATCTTTCAGATTTTCTAATTGTTGAAGGCACAGAATATTTAGTAACTAAAGACTTTCTTTTCCCTCATAGGAATTGGACTGAGAGTCATTTCGCACTTTCTGAAAAGGGATTATATATGCCTAGAATTGATATATTCTTAGAACATTATAAACAATTTATTGCAGCCATAAATGGCCAAGGAAATTTATACGACGGTAATAGAATTAGAATAAATGATAGAGATTTAGAAGAACTTAAAAAATACAGACTAAATCATTATTTTCATCTTGATGCTATTTTTTATAATGACCTATTAATAACTGACCATAGAATTGTAAACGGAGAAATAGTTGGTAAACATAAACCACTAATAACATGTCTTGATGTCGAAGGCATGGCAGATTTTTCTATTTTAAACTCACAAGGATTACCAATCCAACTTGCAGAGCCCGCAATATATGACCCTCCAAAAGCTATGAGATATACTGCCCCATATATTGGTGATGAGGATGAAGAAACTATTAAACCCACTGTAGGTTTGTTTTGTTCATTTGAAGATCTAAATAGTTTGTTTTGTACCGCTTCCTCAAAATCATCATTTTTAGCACAAGGCGTTCTAGGTTGTAGAAACATTAACAACACTTAAAAACAGAAGTTAATTTCAAAAATCATGGTATTCACCTATGAACTAAAAATAGTGCCAAAAAATGAATTTTATCCTATCTCTGGTTATCGTGCTTATCCATTAGGATGTTCTACTCCGGAAGGAACTTTTATAGACTATGTTGTAATGGAAAAAAGATTTGGCAAACCTAATTCTGAACAACAGTCACTATTAAATATAATAAAAATAGCTTCAATTACAAAAGAAAATCCTACTTGTGATATTTCTATAACTTTCAAGTAAAATGGTAATAGAGTTTGAACAAGCAGTTAGAGAACCCAAACTAAGACAAAAGTATGTAGAAAGAGTTGATTTAGAAGGTTTTGCTCAATATGTTAAACGTGTTAAATATATTTCTAATAAAAGTCGAGCATATTCAAAAGAGTTGTATGAAACTTGTTTGATGTGTACAATATGCCCATTCGATTTAATACTATGTGGTACTAATTATCTTAAATCAAAAATTTATGTTTTTGAATCAAGTTTTGATTCAGAGTTAATTCAACAAGAAAGTGATTTTACTAGTGCATTAGTTGATCATGAAGGAAAACATGCTACAATATTATGAAGGAAGTTGTGTTTTATCTTTATCAGAGATTCGTCAAAGATTATTAGATTGTGAAAATCGTTTAGATGAAATAGAATCAATAGATCTTGAAAGAATTATATTAAAAGCGAAAATGGAATTCGAAGCTTACGAACATCAATTCCACAGAATAGAATCTGGGAATAGGACTGTTAGCTCAAATTTTACAAATTATATAATAACTAAACTCTCTGATTATTCAATGGAACTTCTACTGGCAAATCGTAAACAAGAACAGTTAAAAGTTTAATCTTCTAAATTTTATGTTCTATTTTGTACTAAAACTTACAAAATCTGTAAACAAATGTACCAAATACACAAGAAATATAAATTAACCTTCCTATTTTGTACTAAAACTTACAAAATCTGTAAAAAATAATACCAAATAGAAACTTTTATAAACTTTAAAAAATAAAGTATAATATGGTCACTAAGTATGATGTCTTTGAAATAATTTACAAGAATAGAACCACGATTAAACCTTCAGAGGTAGTTAAAAAACTAAACAAAGACGAACGAGAATATCATATAATCCACAGATATATACGAGAACTCACAAAAGAAAAGCTGTTAATAAAAAATAAATTAGGTTTTCAAATAGAACTCTCAAAAAAATCAGAGCTATTATACAATTTAATTCTGTACTGTATAAAAAATGGAATAAACTATAATCTTATTTTGGACAAAAATTTTGCACAATTTATCAATCAAGCGTTTCAAAAAGAAGATATTAATTCTAATACTATAACTCTAAACCCCAGAACATTTAAAAAATATATTGATATCTTAGATAAATATGGTCTGGTTTTAATAATTTCTGAAAAACCACTAAGAGTTAAAATATTTTATAACATTCTTCTTAATAATTTGTTGATATACTTTGGGTATAATCATTTAAACACATTGGAAAGTTCAAAAAATTACATTTCTGAAATCAAGAAAGAGCTAGAGATTTATAGAAGACTGAGAAAAAAAGATGAACCTACATATAAAAAAATAGTAAGCTCATTCGAGATTTCCTTTGTTTACCATAGTCTTTCATTAGAAGGGAATCCTATAACTCTGCCAGACACGATTAAAATTCTTCAAGATAAACTAATCCCAAATAATCTAAAAATAATGGATGTAGAAGAAATAAAAAATTATCAAAAAGCGATGGCCCAAATGTTAAAAGACACATACGAAAGAAAACCCCTCAGTTTACAATTAATTTTAACTTATCATAAAATTGCAATGCAACATAATTCTTCTCTTGCAGGAAGCATAAGAACTATTCCTGTACATATTAAAGGAAATCTTGATTTTAAAACAACTTCTCCAGAGAAAATTAAAGAAGAACTTGAAAACTTATTTAAAAAATATAACGAATTTATCAGAAGAAAAAATATTCCTTTGGAAGAAATATTAAACTTTGCAGTTTATTTCCATAATGAATTTCAACACATTCATCCATTTGAAGACGGAAATAGTAGAACTACTAGATTGATTACATTCCATCTTTTACAATCCTTGGATATTCCTATACTTGATATCCCATTTGGTTTACTAGATGAATATTTGAACTGCACAAAAGGATCTAAAAAAAGAGAAGATGAAAAGCTATATCAGAATCTCCAAAAGATAATATTATTTAATCTTAAAAAAATAAACAAAAAGTTTAATCTTTCAACTTCCTTTTGATAGAACGTAATCTTAATTGTGAATTTATAAGATATGCCATAAAACCAACAAATGGAGTTATACCTACTGCTAAAGCTAATCTTTTTATTGCATCTGCTTCTTCTCTAATCTCTACAATGGATTTATAATAATTTCTTACTTCATCATTATTAGCTTCCACATAAGCAATTGCTCTTTCTAAACTTGCAGCATTTTCTTTCATTGATTCTAAAACTGAATTATTAGAATTTTCTACATTTTCTTTTAACGTTGATTCTAAACCTAAACTGTCACATTCAACAATACCATCATTCGCAAGTTGATTATATCTTGATGTTATATCATTTAATCTTGTTTTTAATTCAAAATATTCTTCTACTGTCGGTGTTACATTTACTAAACTTTCAGCATTTTTTGCACGCTCATCAAACCAGAAATAAGTTGCAACTCCCAAAATACACACTGTAACTGCAACCTTGGCAAATCTATCAACTCTTCTATCATATATCGCTTCTCTTTGTTTGTATTCTTCTTTATTCATTTTATTGTGAGTTTAATCTACGTGAATAAGCACCAAGACCAAAAACGGGCGCAAACATCCCACCTACACAAACAACATCTATTAATGCATGATTTACGTTATATTCAAAAAGTTGTTCGTGTGAATAACTTTTTGGTGGTTCTCTTGAATTATTATAAACAAAACCTGCAAATGAAGCTGCGATACATGCAGTTGCAACAACAGTTGCTATATTTTTTTTAGTATTATTTGAAATCATTTTTATTCTCAAGATCTTTCTTCTTTTTTTATTTTTTTTACAAGATGAGCACAATAACCTACTCCGCCAAGAATACTTCCAATAAAAACTATTGCGCTTGCATTCACTCCTTTTTGTGCGTCTTCTTTAACTTCTACTAAACGAGCAAAATATCCTTCTACGTTAAGTACTTCTTTCATAATCTCAGATTGTGCAGTTAAATCATTTGAATAACTTTGCAATTCATCTAAAACAGCAGTATTATCCAATCCTTTAAAAAAATCATCTATGTTATGTACTCCTGACAAACTCTCAGGAAATTCAGATTGATTCTCAATTTCATTTTTTAAATGCTCAATTTTTCTTACTAATTCTTGTTTTTGAGTATATTCTCTCACTAACGGAGTTGCTTCAACATAATTTCCAGGGCGAAACACTCTACTTTGATAAGTTAATCCAGTACACAACGAAGCAGTTGCAAACACTACTGTGGCTCCAACTGTTAATCCTAATTTATTTAAGTTTGAAATCATTTTCCCTCCAATGGGTCGTGAACAATACCAAATGTATGCATTGGTTTATTTCCATAACCTGTGCAATCGATAGTATACTTGCCCCTGTATTTGCCTTGCTTAATAGTACAAGGTCTTAATAGATATGAATGTTCGCCTCTACATAAAGCACGTACTAAATGTTTTCCACCTTCTCTATCTAACATTTTTGCTAGATTAGTTGCAATTGATTCAGAATTGGTTAACTTAGCAATTAATGGATGTCTAGAAATTTCAAAAGCTGATTGCTTCCCAGTTAAAAAACGATAGTCTAACGTTCTATTTCTTCCATTAGTCTGATGTAATCTTGTTAATTCATTTAAATCTTGAGTTAAAAGTTCATCAGTGCTAAGCAAATCTAAGGACTTTCGTTCTTCAGTTATATGTATCAAACTTCCACCATAAAACACTGTAGTGGATGAACTAAATCCTTCTGCACGTTGAAGAAGATACTCTATACTATCAGAAAAATCACTGTTACTAACTTTCGCATCATATAATATTCTTACAAGTTGACCAAAACTCGAAGTTTGTAAACCTTCGTATTGAATTTGTGCTTGGCATCTATCATGACTTCCCACAAAAGTAGGATATGCAAATTCCAATCCATCACATGTTCTAAGGACCGCTCGTTGTATTCTTTCCATTTTTATTTATCCCTCATACGATCAGTTATATCTTGAACCAAAGAATAATCTCTAGAATCAATAGTACAACTGTCTTTAGGATCCTTAACTCCAAAGGTATTAATGAGATCATTCAACCTATAAGTATTAGTAACATTGACCAAAATTGTATGTGCAGATTCCAACTTATATAAATGATCGCCCGATTCTACTGTAGGTGAAACTATTCCAGTTGTAACAAATCTACCTGTATTGTGCACAAGTGCTACACGTTTATTAAAATATTTCATTAAGTCAACTGTCATTTTTATTTATCTCCTAATTTCGCTTTGTCTTGTTTTAATTGTTTAGAACGTTTCGCTCCGTTTATGCCATCTGCCAAAGAAAAACCAACAAGCACAGCCGATAAAAGTCCTACTATTACACTTCCTGCGTATCTATAAAACCCATCAGTCCGAATTCTTATAAGCTCATCATTATACTGTTTTATTTCTGGCATTGCATTTAATTCTTTTGCTCTTTCTTCTAGAACAATTTTATATTGTTGTAACGTATCTAATTCTGCTTGAGTACTTTCAAAATTTCTGTTTAATAATGATTCCAACCCGGGTAATTCATAATCAACATCATACCCTACTCTTTGGCTTTCTAATTGTTTACTTTTTTGTGTTACAATTTCTAACGTTTTGTTTACACTATTAAATTCTTGAATTACTAAAGAAGCTTCAACATGCTGTTCAGGATAATTCATTTCGTGAATTGAAGGAGTAATATTATTCCCAGACAAATATAACCCAGCTATTCCTAACACAACTCCACCAATAGCCTTGACTTTATAATTTACCATTTCACCACTGGGAACGATAAAACGTTTATAAAGGTTACCTTTTGAGTAGTAATTATCTTCCTCTAAAATTATTAAAATATCTAACCCAAGGTTCAAAACTATCAAACCTTTCTATTACTACTTCTTGTGCTGGATCCCAAACCCCAGAACATGTTACTCTAACTTCTAACGCTCCATGTTTACTTGGTCTAAACGCATGATTCCAATAATGAGGAACAGAAATTTCTTTTCCAGGACCAAAATACTCCGCTTCATGACCGTGATTAATAAAAATCCCTTTTCCACTTAACACTTCGATATTTTCATGTACGTCTTTGTGATAATGAAAATCCGTTGGTCTTGGGAATATAATATCTATCGATAGTTCTTCAGAATTTACATCTCTGAAAAGTAATCCAGAATTTGGATCTAAAACATATCCCTCTTCCTCTGCATTTCTGACTATCATATTTAACAAAGCAGGATCACTATTAATTTGATACCATCTTTTTACTGCCCCTTCTACAATTCTATCTACAACATTAACCATAAATTCAGGAACTAAGTAGTGTTTAAAAACGTTTTTAAAATTTATTTTTAGAAAATAATAACTCAAAATTATAATTGTTCACACCGCTATACTATAAATTTAGATTATTGTTAAATGAGAAGGAAATCGCTAAAAGCCGGGCGGTTCGAGAGTATCGGTTTTCGAGTGGGAGCAGATAGTTAATCTAAAATATACAAATTATTTTAAAGTAATAAGATTTTATTTCAAAATGAAAATAATATTAGCTACAACTTCTTCTTATAGACAAGAAGCCTTCAAGTCACTTAATTTAGACTTTACTTCAGAAGGAAGTGATGTTGAAGAATATTTTGATGGGAGACCAGAAAGTCCAGAAGACTTGGTAAAAGAATTATCAAAATTAAAAGCAGAAGCAGTTAGGGAAAAACATACCCAAGGAATAGTAATTGGTTTTGATTCTGTTGGATACTTTAAAGAGGAGGTATTAGAAAAACCAAAATCAAGGAAAGAAGCTTATGATAGGTTAAAAGCTTTATCTGGAAATAACCACCAATTTTATACAGGTATTTTTATGATCAATTTAGGAAGTGGAAAAACATTATCAAGAGCAGTAAAAACTGAGGTTCATATGAGGGCATTGGGTGACAAAGAGATAAATAAGTATCTTGATGAAGACCTAAATTTTAGGACTTATGCTTTAGGTTACGACCCGTTAGGAAATTATAGCTCATCATTTGTTAAAAGAATTGAAGGAAGTTATAATAACTTAATAAGAGGAATACCTTTGGAAGAAATTGTAGAAATGTTACACGAAATAGGATTTTCTTGGTAAGAGCATTAAATGTAATAGATTCATTATAAGACCGCATGTTTTCTAAAAAGTTTACCTTTCATACATAATTGTTCACACCAATTAATTCTAAGTTAATTATTTAAATCAAGGATTCTTTTCTATAAAATGAAATACGCTAAATACTGCAAAGACAATCCCCATAACTACTGGTTTAAACGTAAACTGTATGGTTGGGGTTGGGTTCCTGTAAAATGGCAAGGCTGGGCAGTAACGCTAATATTAATTATTATTCTTACTTTTATAGCTGAAACTTTTTTGATTAAAGGAAAATTAATAGAATATTTTATTTCTTTGATACTTGCTATAGCTATTCTAATTTATATAGCGTATAAAAAAGGCGAAAAACCCAAATGGAGTTGGGGAGAATAAAAATTCTATCTACTCAATGATGTTCTTTTATTGATACCATACATTAAATAACCGACAAATACACCAACAGAAAGACCAAATCCTACCATGCCCACATAAGATCCTCTTCGTCCTTCATCTTCAACTTTTTTAATATTCGCAGAATACGCTCTAACTGCAGGCAATGTATTTAAATAGTCTACTTCTTTGTGTAATTCTATTTTATACTGTCCTAAAGTGTCTAATTCTGCTGGGCTAATACTATCAAACGTTCTACTCAAAAATGATTCCAATCCTGGCAAACTATAACTAACTTGAGACGTGTTTCTTTCACTAATAGCTTGATTATACTTTTGAGTTACAGTTTCTAATGCTCTTTCTGCATTCTCAGCTATATCAACAAATGGACTAGATTCAACATATTTTTCAGGATAATTACTCTTATCTATGGAATTCACCATATGTTTCGTAGAGAAAAATAATCCTGTAGCTGCAGCCAATCCAACCATTGCTAGTTTAGTTCTGTATTTTACCATTTTTAATCACTCCACAGGTGATACAGAATAGTTTATAAAGTTTACTGTTATTTCAAATTTGCATGGTAACTTTCGAAGAAGCAAGAAGAGAACCTAAACTAAGACAGTCATATATTGAACAAGTCGATTTAGGTGAATTTGCTCCTTATATTCAAGATGTTTGTTATGTGTCTTCTCGCAATGTCAATAAATCTGATAAAGGATTTGTCATGTATATTCTTGGAAGTCGAAGAGCTGTATTAGGTATTCCTGGAACAAAACCAACAATTTATGTTCTTCCATGTGCGTTTAAAAGAAATAGCAAGGTTATAACCACAGAAGATGATTTTATCAGTGTGCTTAAATATCATGAAGGAACTCACGCAAAACAAAATTTTAAAGGTACCCCTACCGAGCTTGGTGCAACTGCTAGATATATTAAACAATACGGACTAGTTGAATGTATATTTTTTATGAATAGGCAATTTTACGAAGATGGACTCCTTTTATTTTCATCAAGAGAACAGGAAATCGAAGCATATACAAGGCAATTAACTGCTCATTCTTCCGGTGAAGCACCAATAAGCCCGACACTTGAATCTTTTGTAAAAGGTAGATTTAAAAGATATTTAGGTGTTCCACAAACTATACCTCTAGAAATTTATGCACCATGGTAACTTTCGAACAAGCAAGAAGAGAACCTGAACTAAGACAATCCTATACTGAACAAGTCGATTTAGGTGAATTTGCAAAATATGTAAAAGATGTTATATATACACCACCTCGTTCTGAAACTAGTCAGACAACTTTTATGAGCACATGTAGAAATCGAATAAATGCTATTTTTAATATTCCTACTACAAAATCAACAATTTTGGTTTTTCCATTTGCTTTTGAAAACAGTAAGATAACCACAGAAAGCGATTTTATTAACTGTCTTAAATATCATGAAGGAACTCACGCAAAACAAAATTTTAAAGCTAGCCCTACTGAGTTTGGTGCATCTGCTCGATATATTAAACAATATGGATTAACCGATTTTATACACCATATAGATCGTGAATTTGACAAAGATGTGCCTCTTAAATTTTCAAAGAGGGAAAAAGAAATTGAAGCATACGCAAGACAATTAACCGCGCATTCTTCTGGTGAAGCACCAATAAGCCAGTCATATGAATTATCTGTAAGGGGAATGTTAGCTTATTATTCAGGTATTCCTCAAATTAGAATTTTGGAAATTTTTTCACCATGGTAACTTTCGAACAAGCAAGAAGAGAACCTAAACTAAGACAATCCTATTTAGAACAAATTGATTTTCGAGAGTTTACTCCTTATGTTGAAACTATTTTGTATTTAGAAAAATATGATCCAAAAAAAGATAATTCAAAACATCTTGGATACTTCGAATCCGATTTCTCTCATTACGACTCAATTTCGGCGCGTACAGAAGTTTCTGACGAAATGGCTAGTGATTTAGTTGGGCGTAAAAGCAGAATAACAGTTTATGGCGCACTTTTTGATTTCGCTAAAACAGAAGATGACTTTCTTTCTGGTGTTGTATATCATGAAGGAAAACACACAGAACAATTATTTTTTGGGAGTTTTACACCAAGTACTAAATTAATACCTGCTTATATGTCAAGATACCCTAAACCATTATGGAAACATATATTTATTTGTAATGAAGCACGTAACCAAGTAATTAAAATGGACAGGGACGCTTATAATTTTCAATTAAAAATGGCAAAAGAAGTTCAAACTAATGTATCTAGAAAAATATTGCGAGATATAAAACGTTCATGTAAATATTGGAATTCCCAAAAACTAATTCCCTTTGATAACTTTCCTGCTGGACTAGAAACGCTTTTAAATCTATATCCTAAAAACCAACTTTTATAAATCAATTAATTTTCACGAATTTATATGGCGCCCTCATATGACCCCACACTAAGAAGTAGAATCCCTGGTTCAAATCAGAGTGAAGGATTCGTATTAAACAGTAATTTTCAAGAATGGGAAAACTTCATAACAAAAATTCACGAGATTGATATTATTCCAGATAAAACAACAGAAAGCGAAGATTATTCTTTAGACAAAACTCTCTTGAGATTATGCCAGGAGCATGAACTAAAACATAGAACTCCTACAACTCACGAAAATACATTAATGTTAGTTCATCCATTTTATTTACATTTATATCACATGAGCTCCATTAGTTATCATCCAGACAAATTAAACGAAGCAGATAATTATCTAACCACTCTTTTAGGTTTATTAGAACAAAACAAGAGAGAAAAACGTGTAAATGTAGTAGTGCTCGAAATGGCCAACGCTTATGCCGCACTAACTAGTCTTCTTACAGAACAAGGAATTGTAGACCGAGTCTTATTTACTCTTCCGGATAATGGACTTCTTTTTCATCCAGACGAATTTAATGATTTTCAAGATAGCAATATCTTCTTCGGCGGAGGATATAATGGGGCTTGTTTATCTACTTCAATTAGGGAAATAAAAAACATTTTAATGTTAAAACATATAAAAGCAATACAAGATTTAGTTATCAATCCTCCTACAACTAAAAAATTAAATTCAGGTAGAATCTACGAAGTAAGAAGAAGCGATGTCATTACTTTAGAAGAAGCTTCGCAATTATTTGGATTAGAAGTAGATAATCTTTTAAATTAACACTTATTCCTACTTTTTATGATAAATGTAATGCAATCTCTAGAAATTACAAGAAACTCATTTGAGAATAATATAGATGATGCAACTTTAACTAAGATTATGCACTTATATTCATCTGCAATAGGCGTTAAATTTGCACAAGATTATCCATTCTCACATTTGCACCAAGGAAAAGTATATTTCAAAATGCCTTCTGAAAGTTTTAGAATCTTTAAATCTAGATTTGATATTGAAAAAACAAAATTTTATGAAGAAATGGTTGATACATTTGAACAAAATCCGTATGATCTTCGTGTCAATGCAGTTTCCGACCCAGCAGTGTTAGTAAGAATACCCAATCCAAACTGGATACCCTCGGGAGATATTGTTAGAATCATTCCAGATTATCTAGCTTTCAATCCTGCGGTAGCTTTAAGATTAAGAGAACTCCCTGGAAGAAAATCTTTAAATAATTTAGAAACGGCAATAGACCAAGATAGATTTTTACAAGAGATTATGCACATTCATGCTATAAATAGATAACTAGAAACTCTTTTAAATTAACACTTATTCTTGATTTTTATGGGAAATATAATGCAAACCATAGAAGATTTAGAAAAAACGTTTGGTGAGCACATAGACGCGGCAACTATAAATACACTTATACACGCTGAATTCTTTCGAAAAACAGTTCCAACTCCATATCCATTTACACACTTACATCAAGGAGAAGTATATTTCTTGGTGCCTTATAATGTTTTTAAACACGCTAAAACACAAGCTGATATCGAAAAAACAGATTTTTACAAACAAATGACTGAGACTTTCGAAAGATCTCCATATAACTTTAATATTCGTGCAAATTCTACACCTGCCGTATTTGTAAGAGCAGACCAAGGAAGACCATGCGATTTTTCTAAAAGAGATCTTATTAGAATTACTCCAAATTATTTAGCTTTTAATCCAAGTTCGGCTCAACAACTAAAACACTATGAAGGAAGATACGGATTAATTAATTTAGAAAAAGCAATATCCCAAGATATATTTTTAGAAACAATTATGCGTATTCATTCTGTAAATAGATACGATTGAAACTAACTAGAAACGCTTTT